>NZ_JBSFIA010000015.1:0-170888 GCF_053597355.1 Streptomyces sp. NPDC001443 | reverse complement strand
TACATGTGGGCCGACGACGACAAGCAGTACCAGGACGCCCGCATCATCTTCGTCGACACCGAGGTCTCCAACTGGACCTTCGACCCGGTCCGCAACCAGTACTTCTTCCACCGCTTCTTCTCCCACCAGCCGGACCTCAACTACGAGAACCCGGCCGTACAGGAAGAGGTGCTGGCCGCCCTCCGCTTCTGGCTGGACCTGGGCATCGACGGCTTCCGGCTCGACGCCGTGCCCTACCTCTACGCCGAGGAGGGCACCAACTGCGAGAACCTGCCCGCCACCCACGAGTTCCTCAAGCGGGTCCGCAAGGAGATCGACGCCGGCTACCCCGACACCGTCATCCTGGCCGAGGCCAACCAGTGGCCCGAGGACGTCGTCGACTACTTCGGCGACTACACAGGCGGCGGCGACGAATGCCACATGGCCTTCCACTTCCCCGTCATGCCCCGCATCTTCATGGCCGTCCGCCGCGAGTCCCGCTACCCCGTCTCGGAAATCCTCGCCAAGACACCCGCCATCCCCGCCGGCTGCCAGTGGGGCATCTTCCTGCGCAACCACGACGAGCTCACCCTCGAGATGGTCACCGACGAAGAACGCGACTACATGTACGCGGAGTACGCCAAGGACCCGCGCATGCGCGCCAACATCGGCATCCGCCGCCGCCTGGCCCCCCTGCTCGACAACGACCGCAACCAGATCGAGCTCTTCACCGCCCTGCTGCTCTCCCTGCCCGGATCACCGATCCTCTACTACGGCGACGAGATCGGCATGGGCGACAACATCTGGCTCGGCGACCGCGACGGCGTGCGCACCCCCATGCAGTGGACCCCCGACCGCAACGCCGGCTTCTCCTCCTGCGACCCCGGCCGCCTCTCCCTGCCGACCATCATGGACCCGGTCTACGGCTACCAGGTCACCAACGTCGAGGCCTCCATGTCCTCGCCGTCGTCCCTGCTGCACTGGACCCGCCGCATGATCGAGATCCGCAAGCAGAATCCTGCCTTCGGACTGGGGTCCTATACGGAGCTCCAGTCGTCCAACCCGGCCGTTCTCGCCTTCCTGCGCGAGTACGAGGACGACCTGGTGCTGTGCGTGCACAACTTCTCCCGCTTCGCCCAGCCGACCGAGCTGGACCTGCGCGAGTTCGACGGGAGGCATCCGGTCGAACTCTTCGGCGGGGTGCGCTTCCCCGCCATCGGCGAACTGCCCTACCTGCTCACCCTCACCGGGCACGGCTTCTACTGGTTCCGACTCGCCCGAGTCGCACCCCGCACCGGCCGACAACTGTGAGCGTGCGCCGAGGAAAGGACGCGTCACCATGCCGAAGACCGCATATCTCCACCCGATCACTGCCGACGGCATCCAGCCGATGGCGTCGCTCGGCGGACTGTTGCGGGAGTGGCTGCCGCGGCAGCGCTGGTTCGCCGGCAAGGACCGGCCCCTGACCGACCTCCGGCTGCTGTCCATGACCGAGCTGTTCCCGGGCTGTCTGCATCTGCTCGTCCAGACCGGCCAGAGCGGGGTCCCCGCACCCGGCGGCGCCACCCCGGCCGGGGACTGCTACCAGTTGCTGCTGGGCATCCAGGAACACCTCTCGCCCCGGCTCGGACGGGCGCTGATCGGCCGGGCGGACTTCGGTCCGCTGGCCGGTCTGACGGTCTACGACGCCCTCCAGGACCCCCGGTCGACGCATCTGCTCCTGGAGCGGCTGCGCCACCCCGGCACCCTGGGCCCGCTGCGGTTCGAGTCCGACGCGTCCGTGCCGGTGCCCGCCGGGCTGCCGCCGCGGCTGCTCGACGCCGAGCAGTCCAACTCGTCGGTGGTGTACGGCGACGCGTTCATCCTGAAGCTGTTCCGGCGCATCCAGCCCGGGATCAATCCCGATCTGGAGGTGCCGGTCGCGCTGGCCGGGCAGGGCTGCGGGCGGGTGCCCGCCCCCGTGGCCTGGTTCCGCACGACGCATCCGCAGGAGGCGACGCTCGGGGTGCTCCAGCCGTTCCTGCCCGGCGCCTCCGACGGCTGGGCGCTCGCGCTGCGCGCGCTCGCCACCGGCGACACCTTCACGGCGGAGGCCCACGAGCTGGGCCGGGCGACGGCGGAGGTGCATCTGGCGCTGGCCTCGGCCCTGCCGTCCACCGCCCGTACCGAGAACGACCTGACGGCGGCCGCGATGACCGAGCGGCTGGAGTCCGCCGCGCACCACGTCCCGGCCCTGCGGCCCTTCGTCGACGCCCTGCGCACCGCGTTCACCGCGCTCGCCACCTGCGACCCCGGTCCGCCGGTCCAGCGCATCCACGGCGACCTGCACCTGGGGCAGGTGCTGCGCGCCGGACGCGAGTGGTTCGTCATCGACTTCGAGGGCGAACCCTCGCGTCCGCTGGCGGAACGGCGCAGCGCGCACTCCCCCGTGCGCGACATCGCGGGCATGCTGCGCTCGTTCGACTACGCCGCCCGTCAGCGCCACCCCTGGCGCCCGGAGTGGGCCCGGCGCTGCCGGGAGGCCTTCTGCGCGGGCTACGCCGACCGGGCTGGCTGGGACCCGCGCAAGAAACACGCCCTGCTGCGCGCCTACGAGACGGACAGGGCCGTCTACGAAGTCCTGTACGAGGCCCGGCACCGACCGGACTGGATGCCCGTACCTATGGCGGCGATCGAGCGTCTCGCCGTGAGAGGAGCCTGACACCGTGGCACTGCGAGAGACCTCGCCCCCCGAGTCGGCCGGACCCGTTCCGCCGACCGCCCTCACCCTGGATCCGCAGGAGCGCCGGCGCCTGCTGTCGGGGGCGCACCACGACCCGCACGCGCTGCTCGGCGCCCATCCGGTGACGGGCGGAGTCCTCTTCCGGGTGCTGCGCCCGTTCGCCCGCTCGGTCACCGTCGTGGCGGGCGGCACGCGCGGCTCCCTGGTCTCGGAGGGCGACGGCCTGTTCTCCGCCGTACTGCCGTTCGAGGCGATCCCGGAGTACACGCTGCTGGTGGCGTACGACGACGCGGAGTACGAGGTCCACGACCCCTATCGCTTCCTGCCGGCACTGGGCGACTTCGACCTGCACCTGATCCGGGAGGGCCGGCACGAGCAGTTGTGGCAGGCGCTCGGCGCCGAGCCGATGACCCACCAGGGCGTGACCGGCACCCGCTTCACCGTCTGGGCGCCGAACGCCCAGGGAGTTCGGGTGGCCGGGGACTTCACCTTCTGGGACGGCACCCAGTTCCCGATGCGCTCCCTCGGCGCGGCCGGGGTGTGGGAGCTGTTCCTGCCGGGCATCGGCGAGGGCGCACGGTACAAGTTCGAGATCACCTCCCGGCACGGGGACCGGTTCCTCAAGGCCGACCCGATGGCCCGCCGCACCGAGGTGCCGCCCGACACGGCGTCGATCGTGACCGCCTCGCACTACGAGTGGGGCGACGCCGACTGGCTGGCGCACCGCGGGGACACCCCGGTGCACGAGGCGCCGTTCTCCGTCTACGAGGTGCACCTGCCGTCCTGGCGGTCGGGGACGACGTACCGCGAGCTGGCCGAGGAGCTCCCGGCGTACGTGAAGGACCTGGGCTTCACCCATGTCGAGCTGATGCCGGTGGCCGAGCACCCGTTCGGCGGCTCCTGGGGCTACCAGGTCACCGGGTTCTACGCGCCGACGTCCCGGCTCGGCTCGCCGGACGACTTCCGGTACCTGGTGGACGCGCTGCACCGGGCCGGGATCGGCGTGATCATGGACTGGGTGCCGGCCCACTTCCCGAAGGACGACTGGGCGCTGGCCCGGTTCGACGGGGATCCGCTGTACGAGCCCGGGGACTGGCGGCGCGCGGAGCATCCGGACTGGGGGACCTACGAGTTCGACTACGCGCGCATCGAGGTCCGCAACTTCCTGGTCGCCAACGCGGTGTACTGGTGCGAGGAGTTCCACATCGACGGGCTGCGGGTGGACGCGGTCGCCTCGATGCTCTACCTCGACTACTCCCGGGACTCCGGCCAGTGGGAGCCCAACGTCTTCGGCGGCAACGAGGACCTGGCCGCGAAGGCCTTCCTCCAGGAGATGAACGCGACGGTCTACCGGCGGGTGCCGGGCGTGGTCACCATCGCGGAGGAGTCCACCGCCTGGGACGGGGTGACCCGGCCCACCGACGGCGGCGGTCTCGGCTTCGGGTTGAAGTGGAACATGGGCTGGATGCACGACTCGCTGGCGTACGTGAGCCACGAGCCGGTGCACCGCAAGTACCACCACAACGAGATGACCTTCTCGATGGTGTACGCCTACAGCGAGAACTACGTCCTGCCCATCTCGCACGACGAGGTGGTGCACGGCAAGCAGGCGCTGGTGGCGAAGATGCCCGGCGACTGGTGGCAGCAGCGCGCGAACCACCGCGCCTACCTCGGCTTCATGTGGGCCCACCCCGGCAAGCAACTCCTCTTCATGGGGCAGGAGTTCGCCCAGGGCGGGGAGTGGTCGCAGGAACACGGCCCGGACTGGTGGCTGCTGGACCCCGCCTATGCGGCGCAGGGCGACCACCGTGGTGTGCGCGACCTCGTGCGCGACCTCAACACCGTCTACCGGGACACCCCGGCGCTCTGGCAGCGCGACACCCGGCCCGAGGGCTTCCGCTGGGTGGTCGGGGACGCCGCCGACGACAACGTGTTCGCGTTCCTGCGGTTCGCCGCGGACGACAGCCCGTTGCTGGCCGTGTGCAACTTCTCCCCCGTCGTCCGGCACGACTACGAGCTGTGGGTCCCGGACTCGGCCGACGTCTGGCGGGAGATCCTCAACACCGACGCGGCACGCTACGGCGGCAGCGACGTCACCTGTCCGGAGCCGGTCAAGCGGCTGGACGGCCGGATCACGCTCACGCTGCCGCCGCTGGCGACGGTCTGGCTGACGCCCGCGCGATGAGGGCGGGCGGTCCGGGCGCGGTGCCGTCACCGCGCCCGGACCCGCCGGTGCCCGTCCGGTTTGCCGGACCCGGGATTCAAACGGGGGCCGGTCCGGTCCGCCGTGTGGAAATGATCACGGCTCGATTACTTCTCCGTTCCCGGCCCCATCCGGTCTCTCCTGGGCTAGATTCGACCACCGTCGATAACAGTTCTCGTAGGCGGAGTCACTCCCCGTACACCCCAGGAGCCAGCGCATGCGCGACTTCGCCTTCGCTCCCCCGACCACGCCGTCCGTGGCCGGGGGACTCGCCGACACCGTCTTCGAGACGGCCGCGCGCAACCCCGCCCTGCCGCTGCTCGCCCGCCGCACGGGCACCTCGGCGAGCGCATCCTGGGAGCAGGTGACGGCCGTCGAGGTCCGGGACACGGTGGTCGACCTGGCCAAGGGTCTGATCGCGTCCGGGATCTCACCGGGCGCCCGGGTGGCCGTCATGGCACGCACCCGCTACGAGTGGACGGTCCTCAGCCTCGCGCTGTGGACGGTCGGCGCCGAGGTGGTGCCGATCCATCCCACCTCCTCCCGCGACCAGGTCGAATGGATGCTGCGCGACTCGGGCTGCGTGGGGGTCGCGGTCGAGGACGAGCAGAGCGTGATGACGGTGGGCTCGGTGTGCGCGGGGCTGCCCAGCCTGCGGCACGTCTGGCAGTTGGACGCGGGCGCGCTCGAACAGCTCGTGGAGCGGGGTGAGTTCATACCGATCACCACGGTCGACTCGCTGCGCCGCATCGTCATGCCGGACTCCACGGCGGTCATCGCCTACACCTCCGGCACCTCGGGACACCCGATGGGCTGCGCGCTGAGCCACCGCAGTCTGGCGAGCCCCTGCGACACCCTGCTCCAGGGCTGGGGCCACACGGCGGCACAGGCCGGGGAACAGGCGGCCGTCCTCGCCTTCCTGCCGTTCTCCCACGTGTACGGCCTCATGATCCAGGGCCTGTGCCTGCGCGGCGGCCTGCTCATGGGCCATGAACCCGACCTCAGTGAGGAGTCCCTGGCGTCGGCGCTGCTGTCGTTCAGGCCCACGTACTTCTACGCCGTGCCGTCGGTCTTCGAGAAGCTGTACAAGACGTTCCTGCGCACGGCCCAGCAGACGGGCCGGGGACCGCTGTTCGAGCGGGCCGCCGAGACGGCGAGGGACTTCGCCGCGGCGAACGAACGGCAGCGGCTGGGCCGGGGCTCGGGCCCCGGCCTCGACCTGCGGTTGCAGCACGCCGTGTACGAGCGGACGATCTACCGCAGGCTGCGCGGCGCACTGGGCGGCCGGGTGACCCGCGCCACCTCCGGCGGCTCACCGCTCAGCCGCGAGCTCTCCCTGTTCTACGAGGGCATCGGCATCTACGTGCACGACGGCTACGGGCTGACCGAGACCGCCGGCGGGATCACCATGCAGCCGCTGGGCCGGGAGAAGTCGGGGACGGTCGGGCAGGCGCTGCCCGGTACGGACATCCGGGTCGCCGAGGACGGGGAGATCCTGGTGCACGGGCCGTCGGTCTTCCAGGGCTACGTCAACGACGAGGCCGCCACCCGGGCCGCGCTGCGCGGCGGCTGGCTGGCCACCGGCGACCTCGGGCACCTGGACCACGAGGGCTACCTCACCATCACCGGCCGCAAGAAGGACACCATCGTCACCAGCGGCGGCAACAGCGTGGCCCCGGCCCCGCTGGAGCAGCGGCTGCGGATGCATCCGCTGGTGCACCAGGCGGTGGTCGTGGGCGACAACCGGCCCTGTGTCGGCGCGCTCATCACCCTGGACCCGGACTACCTGGCGCACTGGCGGGCGGCCCTGACCCTCCAGGGCGACACGCCCAACCGGGAGGCCCGGGAGGAGAACGCGCTGCGGGAGGAGATCGGGCGTGCCGTGGCCGCCGCCAACAGCGCGGTGTCCCGGGCCGAGTCCATCCGGGTCTTCCGGTTGCTCCCGGACCAGTTCGACCAGTCCAACGGGTTGCTGACCCCGTCGATGAAGCTGCGCCGGGACGCGATCGTCCAGCACTACGCGCAGGAGATCGAGGCGATGTACCAGGCACGCTCGCGCGTCCCGCGGCAGCCCACCGCGGAGGAGGTGCTCGGCTGGGACGACGCGGACAACATGTTCCGCTAGCACCGGCCGCCCCGGTCCGGGCGGGCGGCCCCGGTCAGCGCCGACGGCCGCGGCTCGCCCAGGCGGTGCCCACGCCCGCGAGGTGCAGGCTCAGGGCGGTCAGCCCGAGCAGCATCACGTTGGTCGATGTGAAGACGTCATTGGTGGAGATGTCCGCGGCATTGATCAGGAACGCGATGAACAGCAGGACCGCCGCAACGATGGCCAGCACGGGTTCTCCTCTTGTCAGGTCTGTCGTCTTTCCGTGACGTCCGGGTTCCCCGGAAACGCCGGGACAGCCGTCGCGGCCGCGATTTCCCTGTGTCGCGCAGCGTCAGCCCCGTCCCCGTACGCTCCGTGATCGCCCGGCGGCCCGATGTGTCCGGTCCGGGGGCCGGGGAAGGATCACCCATACGGCCGCCGCCTCGGACGCGTACGCCGCGCGCCCCCGGGAACTCGCAGAGGTGACGAAGCGAGAGAGACGGATGGGAAGGCACGACAGCCCTGCCGACGTCAGGGGTCGAAGAGAGGCGAGATGGCAGCCGAGCAGCGTGGGGACGACACACTGGCTTCCCAGGACATCGCGAGCCGCACCGTCGGCTTCGTCGGCGCGCCCGCGGACGTGACCGGTGCCCGCCTGGCCGCGGAGGACTTCCTGCGTGCCCTGGCCGGAGTCTCACCCCCGGCGGCGCCGGAGTGCTGGCACGACATCGTGCTGATCGTGACGGAGCTGGCCGCCAACGCCGTGCAGTACGCGCCGGGCCCGTTCGAGCTGCGGCTGCGCCGTACGTTCGACGGTGTGCACGTCACCCTGCACGACACCAGCACCACCCCGCCGACGCCCCGCCCCTTCAACCCCGGCACCGGTGGCGGCGGGATCGGCTGGCACCTGGTCCACGCGCTGTGCACCCAGGTCAGCGTGGTGGCCGCCGACCGGGGCAAGGACGTGCACGTCTTCCTCCCCTGGTGAGCCACCGGGCCGGGTGCGGGGCGGTGCCGGGGGTCAGTCCGTCGCGGTCCTGGGCACGGCGAGCCGCTCGTAGTGCTCCCCCACGGTCGCCAGGTACCGCGCGTCCCTCGTCTCGCTGTCGATGCGGAACCGCGGCGCCGCCTTGACCGCGCCGCCCGTACAGGCCAGCGAGACCTTGCGGGCCCTCGGGTCCACCCCGGTGACCAGACCCGCCGGGACGACGGCGCTCCTGCCGAACAGCCAGACGCCCGTGTCGACGACCAGGTGCCGCATACCGTGGGGGTCGGCCTGTCGGGCCACGTGCCCGACCGTGCCGTCCGTCGCGACGACGGCGTAGCCCGTCAGATCCTGCCCCTCGACGTGACCGCTGTCCGGTGCGTACGTCCAGATTCTGCCTGTGGCCACACTGCTCCTCCCTCTTCCTCCCGGGCCTGTGCTGCCCATGCGGGCGGCCGACGGTCGCCCGCCTGTCCCACACAGCACCAAATACCCTTTCCCCGCACGCGCATTCGGGCCCGGCAAGATCGTGCGGGGAGTCTTGGGGTCAGCGGAGGTCGAGGCAGGCGCGCGTGACGGTGCCGTGCTCGCCGGTGTGGGTGCGCACCAGGTCCGCCAGTCGGTGCACGAGGAGCAGTCCGCGTCCCCCGATCTGCTCGGGGCGTGCGGGACGGCGGCCCGCCAGCGGGTCGGTGAACCGGCCGGAGTCGCGCACCTCGCACACGATCCGGCCGCCCTCGGCCCACAGCCTGAACGTGCCCCTGCCGCCCCCGTGCACCACGCTGTTGGTCGTCAACTCCGCCACCACGAGGGCCAGATCAGGCAGCCGGGCGGCGCTCATGCCCCGGTCGCTCGCCTCGCGCACGGCGGTGTCGCGGGTGTCCGGCAGCGTCGCCGCGTCGAAGCGGACGGCGAGTGCGCGCGGCGGGGGTGGCAGCGGGAGGTTGCAGCGCTCCAGCACGCCCTGCGGGTCGTAGGCCCGGCTGACGGTCGTACGCCCCGCGTCGACGACGAGCGGGTGCGTGGCGTGCGCGTCGGCGAGCGTGCCGGCGGACAGGGCACGGGCGTCGTAGGGGCACAGGATCGTCACGGTCCTCCCCTGGAAGGCCGCGTTGATCAGCGCCTCGTGCTGGACGCAGGCCGGATACTCCTCGGCGGTCCGGCCGGGCCAGATCGGCTCCCCGACGATCCGTACCCGGAGGTCGTCGGCGACAGCGTCCGCGAACGCCCGCAGCACCGTCGGGATGATGCGGCCGGGGTTGCGGCCGACGACGGTCATATCGGTGAAGCGCACCTCGGCGGCGCGCGCGCCGAGCCCGTCCCGGACCAGTTCGAGCCTTCGCGCGGGGACGGCGACGGCCACCGGTTCCCCCGCCGCGAGGCCTTCGAGGACGAAGGGCACGATCCCGGCCCGGTACTCCTCGTCACCGCGGTAGAGGAACGCCGGGTGGACGAACGACTCCCCGGGTCTTTGCGCACGCCCGACCTGCACCACCCGCACCCCCGCCTTCCGCATCCCGCCCCTCAGCGTACGTCGTCGCCCTGACGTACCGTCGGGGCCGCCGGGTCCGGTGCGGCGGGCCCGCTTCCGCGGCCGCCGCCGCTCAAGCGACGCTTTTCGGCCACGTCTTCGAGACACACCACTTTCTTTCGCCTTTCCCTGACATGAGTTGGAGAAGCCGGGGCAGTCGACCCCTGTCAGCAACTCGTACGACGAACGGAGTGGGCGGCATGAATGCCGTGACGGCAGTGGAGCAGACGGTCGCGGACGGCCTTCGGGGCGGCCTGCCGTTCATCGACACCCCCTCTCAGGTCAGCCCGAAGGACGCGCGCGAACTCTCCCGTCGGTTCTTCGACCGGCTCGCGACCCTGGAGGAGGGCACGTCCGAGCACCAGTACGTGCGCAACACGCTGATCGAGATGAACCTCTCCCTGGTGCGCTACGCCGCCTCCCGTTTCCGCAGCCGCGGCGACTCGATGGAGGACATCGTCCAGGTCGGGACGATCGGTCTGATCAAGGCCATCGACCGGTTCGAGCTGTCCCGCGAGGTCGAGTTCACCTCGTTCGCCGTCCCGTACATCGTCGGTGAGATCAAGCGCTTCTTCCGCGACACCAGTTGGGCCGTGCACGTGCCCCGCCGGCTCCAGGAGGCCCGGGTCGAGCTGGCCAAGGCCACCGAGGAACTGCAGACGCGGCTGGACCGGATGCCGACCACGCGCGAGCTCTCGCAGCTCATGTCGCTGTCGGAGGAAGAGGTCATCGAGGCCCGCAAGGCGGCCAACTGCTACACGTCCTCCTCCCTCGACGCCGCCCTCACCGCCGACGGCGGCGCGGACGGCGAGTCGGTGCTGGCCGACTTCATCGGCGAGGAGGAACCCGCTCTGGAACTGGTGGAGAACTTCCACTCCCTGGCGCCCCTCATCGCCGAACTCGACGACCGGGAACGCCTGATCATCCATATGCGCTTCGTGGAGGAGCGCACGCAGGCGGACATCGGCAAGGAGCTCGGCATCTCCCAGATGCACGTGTCCCGGCTGATCACCCGTATGGTCCGACGGCTGCGCGCCGGACTGCTGGGTCCCGAGATCGCCTGACACCCCTGTGCCCGGTGCGGCCGCCCGAGGGCGGTGACACCGGGCACAGCCTTGTGCGGGGACACCGCCCCCGCACCGCACACCAGGACCGGACCAGGTCGTCCGCACGCGTGGAGGCAGTCGTGATACGAGCCAGCAACCCCCTGTCCGTCGAGGTCACCGTGGTCAGGGAGGACATCGCCCTGGTCGCGGTCGAGGGCCATCTGGACATCGACACCGGGACCGAGTTCCAGCACCATCTGGCCAACCAGCTCCACCACGGCCGCCGGCACTTCCTGCTCGACCTCTCCGGGGTCCCCTTCATGGACTCGTCCGGGATGAACATCGTCCTGCGGGTGTACCAGGAGGCCCGCGGGGTGTCGGGGAGCGTGCACGTCATCGCCCCCACCCCGGCCGTACGGCGGATCCTGGACCTCACCGGCGTCAGCATCACGGTCCCGGTCTCGGAGACCGTCGACGACGCCCTCGCGCTGCTCGGCACGGCGCCGGAGGCCGCTCCGGACCGACGGACCTGACGGACCACACGCCCCTGCCGGGGCGGGACGGGCGACGAGCGGCTGGGGACAGAACCGACGACGAGCGGGCCGACGGCGAACGGGCCGGGGACACAGGGACGGGCGACGGCCGCCGGTCGTCACCCACCGCGACAGACACGAGGAGTGAAGCGGGTGCCGCAGCACGAAGCGGAAGCACAGCAGGGTTCGCCGGCCCGGGAGGTCGGGGTCTTCCTGCGCCGCCGCCGCGAACAGATCGCGCAGCGGTGGGCCGACGAGCCCCTGTTCCGCGCGGTGTTCACCGTCTCGCGGGACGAGGCGGTCGAGGCGGGGCGGTCGGTGGCCGACGCACTGGCCGAAGTCGCCGCGTCGGAACGGGTGGCGGATCCCGACGCCACCGGATTCATGCTGGTGCGGGAGCAGTTGGCGCGGATGGCGGCCTCGCGCTCGCGTGCCGGACTCGGCACCGCCCAGGTGTCGAGGGAGGTCGACGACCTGCGGCCGCCGGTCGTGGACCTGCTGGCCGCCGACCTCGCCGACGCACCGCCCGGGCGGCTGCGGGAGTGCGAGTCCGCGCTGACCGTGCTGCTGGGCACCCTGCGGCTGGTCGTGCTGGAGACGGCGCTGAGCGAGGGCGAGGCCCTCATCGACCGGCAGCGGCTGCAACTGCTGGAGGTGGCCACGCCCGTCATCAAACTGTGGGACGGCATCGTGGCCGTGCCGCTCATCGGAACGCTCGACAGCGCCCGCAGCCAGGTGGTCATGGAGACGCTGCTGGAAGCCGTCGTCGACCAGCAGGCGCGGTACGCGATCCTGGACATCACCGGTGTGCCGACGGTCGACTCCCTGGTGGCCCAGCATCTGATGAAGACGGTCGCGGCGGCCCGGCTGATGGGCGCGGAGTGCGTGGTCTCCGGCATCCGTCCCGCGATCGCGCAGACCATAGTCCACCTCGGTCTGGACCTGGGGACGGTGATCACCCGGGCGAGCCTCGCCGACGCCCTGGCGCACGCCCTGCACCAACTGGGCGCGGACATCGTGCACGCCTCGCCGGGCGGTGCGGGGTCGCGGTGACCGACGAGTTCCTGCGCCCGCCCATGGCGCACGTGCCGGTGCTCCGGCTCGGTGACGTCCTCCTGGTGACCCTCCAGGGGGACCTGCACGACAGCACGGCCGAGCAGCTCCAGCAGGACATCACGGAGCGGATCGGCAGCAGCGGCGTGACGGGCGTCGTGATCGACATCTCCGGCATCGAGATCGTGGACTCCTTCCTCGGCCGGGTACTGGCCGAGATCGCGGCGAAGGCGGGGCTGCTGGCGGCCAGGACCGTGGTCGCGGGCATGCGGCCGGCGGTCGCGATCACCCTGGTGGAGATGGGGCTGACGCTGCCGGGGCTGCACACGGCCCTGAACACCGAGGCGGCCCTGGGCCTGCTCGGCGACCCGGCGCGGTCCGGCGGCGCCGACCCTCGTCCGGGGAGACGGTGATGGAGGCGGCCGCGGGCGTCGACGCCCGCCTGCCGATCCGTTCCGACCTGGACCTGGTGTGGGTGCGCCAGCACGTGCGCCAGGCCGCCGCCCGGCTCGGCTTCGGCCTGGTGGACCAGACCAAGCTCGTCACCGCGGCGAGCGAACTGGCCCGCAACACCCTCGTCCACGGCGGGGGCGGGCAGCTCACGGCGGCCCGGGTGGCCGACGGCCGGACGCAGGGACTGCGGCTGGCCTTCAGCGACCAGGGCCCCGGGATCGCCGACCTGGAGCAGGCCCTGCGGGACGGCTACACCTCCGGCGACGGGCTGGGGATGGGCCTGGGCGGGGCGCGCCGGCTGGTGCACCAGTTCGCGATCGACAGCACCCCGGGAGTCGGTACCACCGTCACGGTGACGTCCTGGGCCGGCCGGCCGCCCCGTCCCGGCCACCCGCGTGAGGAGTGGTGATGGCACGGCTGTGGGACGTACCGGTGCACGACTCGACGCGGGTGCGCGACGCCAGGGTCGCCGCCGAGGAGGCCGCGGCACTCGCCGGGCTGGACGAGCGGCGCACCGCCGCGGCCGCGCTGGTGGCCAGCGAGCTGGCCACCAACCTGCTCAAGCACGCCGGCGGCGGACAGCTCCTCGTGGACCTGGTCGCGCCGGCCACGGTCGGCGAGGGACGGGACGGGCACGACGTCGTGCAGATCGCCGCGGTCGACCACGGTCCGGGAATGCCCGACGTCGGGGCCGCCCTGCGCGACGGGTTCTCGACGGCCGACTCGCTCGGCGCGGGCCTGGGCACCTGTGTGCGCCTCGCCGACGACTTCGGTCTGCACAGCGCCCCGGGCCGGGGCACGGTCGCGCTGGCGCGGATCGGCGTCGCCCCCGGCAGCGCCGGGCGAGCCACCGCGGCGGACGACGGCGCGCGGCGGTGCGCGGCGCGGGCCGGCGGGGTCAACATCCCGTTCGCCGGGGCGGCCTACTCGGGCGACACCTGGGCGTGGGTCCGGGCGGGCGACCGGCTGACCCTGATGCTGGCCGACGGGCTGGGACACGGGCCGCAGGCGGCCCACGCGTCGACGGCGGCGGCGCGGGTGCTCGCCCACTCGGCCCACCTCTCCCCCGCCGAACTCCTGCGGTGCCTGGACACCGGACTGCGCGGCACCCGCGGCGCGGCCGTCGCGCTGGCCCAGCTCGAGACGGACACCGGTCGGCTGACGTTCGCCGGCATCGGGAACATCGGGGCGCGGCTGCGGGAGGGCGGCACCTGGCGGCATCTGCTGTCCCGGCCCGGCATCGTCGGCGTCCACCGCCCCGCGACCCTGCCCGAGACCCGGCTGCCGTGGGGCCCGGACCGGCTGCTGGTGCTGCACAGCGACGGGCTGCCCAGCCGGTGGGTCCCGCCGTCCGACCCCGGCCTGCTGCTGGCCGACCCGGCGGTCGTGGCCGCCGTGACCGTGCGCGACGCCGGCAGCGCCGCCCGCCCGGTCAGGGACGACACCGCCGTCGCCGTACTGGCGCCGAACCCGCCGGAGGCCCCGTGACAGGCGTCTGGCCGGTCGCGTCCGTCAGCGAGGCCGCGCGGGCCCGGATCGCCACGGCCCGGGTCGCCGCCGCGCTCGGCGTGCCCGTCCTGGAGCGCACCCGGCTGGTCACGGCGCTCAGCGCCCGGCTGCGGCAGTGCCTCACCAAGGGCGGGGCCTGGCGGCTCACGCTGGAGGCGTCCTCGGCGCCGGACGCGGAGCGGTCGCTGCACGCCCTGGTGCGCCCCCGGGAGGGCGGCGAGCCGACGTGGCGGATGGCGGTGCGCTGCACCGAGGAGACCCGGACCGCGGGCCCGGACGCCGTGGCCGAGGGCCCCGAACTCCTCGCGGAGGCCCTGCTCGGCACCGACGAGGACACCGCTCTCGTGCTGGGCAGGCTCGCGGCCCAGGAGGAGCTGGTCGCCTACCACCGCGAGGAACTGCACCAGACGAACCAGGGCGTGCTCGCGCTGCACGGCGAGCTGGACGCCGCCGGACGGGCCCAGCGCGAGGCGTTCGCCGCCGAACGCGCGGCGCACCGGGAGGCGGAACGCGCCCGGCGCAGGCTGACCTTCCTGGCCGACGCGAGTGCGGTGCTGACGGCCTCCCTGAACCACGACGAGATCGTGCGCAGGCTGCCCGAGCTGCTGGTGCCCGAGTACGCCCGCAGTGTCGACGTATGGCTGTTCGACGCCGAGGACGAGCACCGGCTCCCGGGCCCGCCCTCGACCGAGGCCGACCGGCGGCTGCCCGGTACCGCACCTGCCGAGGACGACCGGCGGCTGCCCGGTACCGCACCTGCCGAGGACGACCGGCGGCACCCCGGCGCACCGGGCCGGGGCGGTGGTCGTGGCCGGTCCGGTGCGCGCCCGGCCGCCGCCGTGCTCGCGGCCCGCACCGGCCGGCCCCAGTACGCCGCCGGGCACCCCGGCGGGCTCCCCGGCGTCGACGACCAGCCGCCCTCGGCGCTGGACCCGGCCAGGCCGCTGCTGTGCATCCCGCTGCCCACCCGGCACACGCCCCTCGGCGTGCTGACGCTGTCCCCGCCGGGCGAACGCTGGGACCCCGACGACGCTGTCATGCTGATCGAGCTCACCCGGCGGGCCAGCACCGCCATCGACAACGCCCGGCGCTTCGAGCACAACCGGGACATCGCCGAGACCCTTCAGCGCGCCCTGCTCACCGACCTGCCCCGCACTCCGGGCCTGCACCTGGCGGCCCGCTATCTGCCGGCCACGTACGGGCTGAACATCGGCGGGGACTGGTACGACGCCTTCCGCCAGCCCGACGGGAGCCTGATCACGGTGATCGGCGACGTGACCGGGCACGGGCTGCACGCGGCCGTCATGATGAGTCAGCTCCGCACGGCGCTGCGCGCGTACGCCGTCGACGGCGGCAGCCCGGGCGAGTTGCTGACCCGGCTGCACGTACTTCTGCGGCATCTGCAGCCCGATCTGTACGCCACCGCGGCCATCGCCCGTTTCCGCCCTGACGACCCGACGGTGACCTGGGCGGCCGCCGGTCATCCGCCGCCGGTGCTGCGCACGGCCGACGGAGGGGTCCGGGTCCTCGACGCCAAACCCGGCGCGATGCTCGGCATCCCGCTGGAGCAGCGGATCGCCGACCACACGGTGCGGCTGTCTCCCGGCTGCACGCTGGCGCTCTACACGGACGGTCTGGTGGAGCGCCGGGCGCAGGGGATCGACGCGGGCATCGAACGCCTCGCGGCCGCGCTCGGCGGGTTCCGCGCGGCGGAGCTGGACGCGGACCTGGACGGTGCGGCGGACCGGATGCTGCGTCCGCTGCTCAGCGACTCCCCGCGCGAGGACGACGTGTGTCTGCTGCTGTGCCATGTCGACGGCCGCACCGGCGGCCTCCGGCAGCCGGGACCGCGGCCGTCCTGACCGCGCGGCGGCCGGTACGGAGGTCCGGGGATCCCGGAACGGTCCCGGGGGTGTAGGGCGGCAGGCTCGTGGAACCCGTGGGACCCGTGCGAGCGCCGTCGCGTCCCGGCTCCCCACGCGCCGAGGCCGTGGAGCAGGCAGACTGAAGATCTGTTCGTTCGTCCGCGCGCCGCACCCGGTCGGCAGGGGTGCTTCGGGCGCGACGGGATCGAGAGGTGCGAAAGAGCGCTCGGCGGGCACGCGAACGAGGCCGAGGCAGACCGCCTGGAGCCGCAGAAGGGATGAACCATCGTGACACGACCCAGGATCCTGGTGGTGGGCGCGGGCTTCGCGGGAGTGGGGTGCGTACGACGCCTGGAGCGCAAGCTGCCCCCGGGCGAGGCCGACATCACTCTGGTGACGCCGCAGTCCTACCAGCTCTATCTGCCCCTGCTGCCCCAGGTCGCCTCCGGCGTGCTGACGCCCCAGTCGATCGCCCTGTCCCTGCGGCGCAGCAAGAAGTACCGCACCCGGATCATCCCGGGCGGCGCCATCGGCGTGGACCTCAAGGCCAAGGTCTGCGTCGTCCGCACCATCACCGGCAAGATCGTCGACGAGCGGTACGACTACATCGTGCTGGCCCCGGGCAGCATCACCCGAACCTTCGACATCCCCGGGCTCGTCGATCACGCGTACGGCATGAAGACCCTGGCGGAGGCCGCGTACCTGCGTGACCACGTCATCTCGCAGCTGGACCTGGCCGACGCCAGCGACGACCCGGCGGAACGCGCCTCCCGGCTCCAGTTCGTGGTGGTCGGCGGCGGCTACGCGGGCACCGAGACCGCCGCCTGTCTGCAACGCCTGACGCACGGCGCCGTCCGGCGCTATCCGCGGCTGGACCCGAGCCTGATCAAGTGGCATCTGATCGACATCGCGCCGAAGCTGATGCCCGAGCTGGGCGACAAGCTGGGCCGCAGCGCCCAGGAGATCCTGGCCAGGCGCGGTATCGAGGTCTCGCTGGGCGTCTCGATCGACAAGGCCGCCGCCGAGGAGGTCACCTTCACGGACGGCCGCGTGGTGCCCACCCACACCCTGATCTGGACCGCCGGGGTGGTCGCCAGTCCGCTGATCGCCACCCTCGGCGCCGAGACGGTCCGCGGGCGGCTCGCGGTGAACGCGGAGATGCATCTGCCCGGCGAGGACGGTGTGTTCGCGCTCGGTGACGCCGCCGCCGTGCCCGACCTGGCCAAGGGCGACGACGCGGTCTGCCCGCCGACCGCGCAGCACGCCATGCGCCAGGGCCGGCACGTCGCCGACAACGTCATCGCGGCCCTGCGCAACCAGCCGCTGACCCCTTACGTCCACCGGGACCTCGGGCTGGTCGTCGACCTCGGCGGCGCGGACGCCGTCTCCAAGCCGCTGGGCGTCGAGCTGCGCGGACTGCCCGCCCAGGCGGTGGCGCGCGGCTACCACTGGTCGGCGCTGCGCACCAACGTCGCCAAGGCGCGGGTGCTGACCAACTGGACGCTCAACGCGCTCGCCGGCGACGATTTCGTCCGCACCGGGTTCCAGGCCCGCAGGCCGGGCAATCTGAAGGACTTCGAGTACGCCGACCACTATCTGACCCCCGACGAGGTGCGGGCCCACGTGGCCCGCGCGGATTCGCCGAAGCAGTGACACGGCACGCCGCGTCCGGGGCACGCGCAGGTCGTCGGCCCGGCGAGAGCACGGCGAAAGGGAACGCGACCGAGGAGAACGCGACGGGAGAGTGCGCGGCGACGTGAGGGCGGTCGGACGGGCCCGGGACCGGCTGCGGGACCATCTCGCGGCATCCGATCCGGGACTGCTGCGGCTGGCCGCCGGGCTGCGGACCGTGGGGTCCGTGGCCCTGACCCTCGCCGTGCTCGCCCCGCTGGGGGCCGGTGTGCCCCAGTTGGTGGCGGGGGCCATCACGGCGATGGTCGCCACGTTCGCCGTCCGGGAGAAGCAGCGCGACCGGCAGGCCGTCACGCTGGCCCTCGGCCTGCCGGTGGCGCTGGCCTCACTGACCCTGGGCGCGCTGCTGAACTCCCGGGTCGTCCTGGGTGACCTGGTCTTCGTGCTGGTCATCTTCGGCGCCGTCTACGGCCGTCGGTTCGGCGACCGCGGCACGGCGCTCGGACTGATCGCCTTCCAGATCTACTTCGTCTCCCTGTTCGTCGGCGCCGCCGTCCCCGCGCTGCCCGCGCTGTACGGCGTCCTGAGCGTGGCGTTCCTGTGCAGTGCCGTGGTGCGGTTCGTGGTGGTGCCGGAGACTCCCGAGGGCGTACTGGACCGGCTGCGCCAGGCGTTCCGGGCCCGGTTCGCCCAGCTGGTGTCCGCGCAGGTCGAACTGCTGGACGCGGGTCCCGACGACGTGGAGAAGGCGCTGGAGCACGTGCGCAGCGGCACCGCGCGCCTGCACGAGACGGCGCTGATGATCCAGGGCCGGCTGGAGGACGGCACCTCCGACCCGTCGGTGGCCCGGCTGCTGCAACGCCGGATCGCGGACGCCGAGGTCACGGCCGAGCGGCTGGGGCTGCTGCTGCTGACCGCGCGCAGTACCGAGCGGGCGACCACCCTCACCCTGCACCTGTCCGGCGCGCCGCTGCCGTCGGGCGGTCATCTGCCGGTGCGGGAGGAGGCGACGGACACGCTGCGACGGGATCTGGGGGCGCTGCGCCTGCTGGTCCTGCGCCCGGTGTCCGAGAACCGGGGCACCGCGTCGGCCGTGATGCGCAACCGGCTCCTGGGCTACCGGGAGGAGGAGAACCTGCCGCCCGCCTCCCCCGCCGTCCGGGACGTCTTCCGGGGCGTCGGGGAGGCCGCGCGGGCGGTGCTGGGTCTGCGGATCGCCCTCGACGGGCCGCAGGACGAGACCGACGACAGCCCCTCCACGGCCCGCTCCCGCGAGGAACTGGACGCCGAGGACGCCGCGATCGCCGGTGCCGAGGAGCAGGAGCGGCCGACGAGCACACTCACCGGGCTGGACCGGCCCACCACGCGAACGGCCGTGCAGGTCTCGGTGGGCTCGGCGCTGGCCATGGTCGGCGGGGAGTTCCTGTCCACCCAGCGCTGGTACTGGGCGGTGCTGACGTGCTGGATCGTGTTCGTCAACACGGCGTCGACCGGCGAGATCCTGGTCAAGGGCTCCCGCCGGCTGGTGGGGACCGTGCTGGGCGTGTGCGCCGGCATCGCCCTGGCCGGGCTGGTCGGCCACCACACCTGGACGGCGTTCGCGCTGGTGCTGCTGTGCCTCTTCGCGATGTTCTACACGGCTCCGCTGTCGTACACGCTGATGTCGTTCTTCGTGACCGCGGCGCTGGGGGTGCTCTACACCCTGTTGCACACCTACACGCCGTCGGTCCTGCTGCTGCGGGTGGCGGAGACCGCGCTCGGGGCCGCGTGCGGGGTCATCGCCGCGGCGGTGGTGCTGCCGGTGCGCACGACCCGTCGTACGGACGAACTGCTCGTCACGGTGCTGGAGCGGCTCGGCGAGGTCACGGACTCGGCGGTCGGGCAGCTCAGCGGCGGGGACCCGGCCGAACTGCTGGACCAGGCGCGCGGGCTGGACCAGGCGCTGAGCGATCTGCGGGCCGCCGTACAGCCGCTGACGCATCCGGTGACGCCGCTGCGGAACCGGCGCAACACCGCCCGCTACGTGCTCGCGCTGCTGGAGACGTGCGCCTATCACGCCCGTTCCCTGGCGGCGACGGCCGAACTGCTGCCCACGCACCCGTCGATCGCGGCGGACCCGCGGCTGCGGCGGGCGGGGCGGCGCGTGGTGGACAACATCGCGGCGATCGCCTCGCGGGCGGCGCACCTCGCGGACGAGGACGCCGGCGAAGAGGTCCGGGTGCGGACAGGACCGAGCATCGCGTCCCTGCTGGGGCCCGATGTCGGCCCGCGCTACGGCCGTGTCACCGACCGGGTGCTGCGTCATCTGCAACGGCTGGACGAGGCGGTGGTGGGCCTGGCCCGGCCGCTGGACGTCCCGGTGGTGACACCCGAGGGCGAACCACTGGCGGACGCCCGCCGGTGACCACCGCGGCACGCCCCCGGCCGCGGCCGGCGCGAGCCCCGCGGGACACCCGGCCGTCAGGCCCTGCCCCGACCGGTCCGCGACCGGTCCGCGACCGTCAGACCCTGCGCCAGCGGGCCAGCGCGAAGGAGAACACCCCGAACAGGGCGAGCCCGGCGGCCACGCAGCCGAGCAGCGACGGGCCCAGCGGAGTGCCGGCGAACGCGCGCAAACTGTCGTCGAGGCCCTTGGCCCGATCGGGGTCGAAGTCGACGGCGGCGCGTACGGCGGACGCTCCGGCCGCGGCGAACACCAGGCCGCGCGCCGCGCCGCCCGCCACGCCGGTCACGTCGACCAGCCGCCGGGCTCCGCGCGACATCTCGCCGAGCTTCAGCTTGTCCCGGTAGGAGCGCATGACGGCGCGGGCCCCGATCCAGACGCCCGCGACGACGATCGCGGCCCCGGCCGACCCCACCAGCCACTGCCCCGCGGGCAGCTGGAGCACCCGGGCCGTGACGTCCTTGGACTGGCGGTCGCCGGCTCCGCTGCCGCTGCCGCCCGCCCCGGCCGCGAACGCCAGCACCGAGAAGGCGACGGAGACGTAGAAGACGCACCTCACGACGGCGAGCAGCCGCTTGCGCGGCTTGCGGCCGTCCGGCCCGACCGAGCCGAAGACCGCCTCGGACAGCCGCCACACGGCCATCCCGGCGACTCCGACGCCCAGCGCCCACAGCAGTACGTCGCCGAAGGGCTTGTCGGCGATCTCGGCGAGGGCGCCGCCTCGGTCGGCCTGGTGTCCGCCGTCGCCGATGGCGATGCGCAGCGCGAGCACCCCGACCAGGAAGTAGATGACGCCCCGCGCGACGAGCCCGGCCCGCGCGGCGCCCTCCGTCACGGATCCCCTCGCCACGCGCTCGGCCTCGCCGCGCCCGCCGTGTGCCCTGACAGTCGTGTCCATCCGGTCCCCCGTGTCCTCAGGCCGTCCGGCCACGGCCGCCCCTCGCGGGCCCGCGCCGGCTTCCGTGCCGCTCCAGCGCCTGGTCACGGACGCGGGCGCAACTGCGGCTGATGAGCCGCGAGACGTGCATCTGGGAGATGCCCAGCCGGTCGGCGATCCGGCTCTGCGTCATGTCCTCGAAGAAGCGCATGTACAGCACGGCGCGCTCGCGCTCGGAGAGCCGGCGCAGCCCTTCCTTGGCCGCCTCGCGGTCGACCACCACGTCGTAGGAGGTGTCCGACTCGCCCAGGGTGTCCGCGAGGCTGTGGCCGTCGTCGGCGGACGACAGCTCGGCGTCCAGGGACAGGGTGCTGAAGCTCTCCAGCGCCTCCATGCCCGCGCCGACCTCGTCCTCCGTGAGCCCGGTGTGGGCGGCGATGTCGGTGACCGAGGGCTCGGGGGTGCCGGGGTTCAGGGTGAGCTCGCGGCGAGCGACGCGCACCTTGTTGCGCAGTTCCTGCACCCGGCGGGGCACCCGCAGGGCCCACATCCGGTCGCGGAAGTGCCGTTTGACCTCACCGGTGATGGTGGGCACGGCATAGCTCTCGAACGCCCCGCGGGACGGGTCGAACCGGTCGACCGCCTTGACCAGTCCGAGGGCCGCCACCTGGCGCAGGTCCTCCAGGGACTCTCCGCGTTCGCGGAAGCGTCCGGCGATCCGGTGGGCCATGGGCAGCCAGGCCGCGACGAGCCGGTCGCGGACGTCGTCCCGCTCGGGGCCGTCCTCCAGGTCCACGAGACGGGTGAACAGGCCTGCGGTGTCGGGGGTGTCGTCGTGCGGCCGCCGCCCGGGCGGGGTGGGCCGGTCGCGTGCGTCGGTGCTGCCTGTCGATGCGTCGATGCGCATGCGGAATCACTCCCGAACAGATGGTTTCTGGGATGTGCCGCGGAACTGGCCCTGCTCGGCCCCAGGACACCGGGGCCCGCACACCACTCCCGCGGGGGCGCCTCCGGTCCGAAGCACGAACGTGCGTCTGCCCTGGCTTCCGGGGCGCAAACTCGGCCTCGAACGAGGCCGGGGGGCGGCACGGTCTCGGGGCCGGGCGGACACCCCGGCGGGGGTCCGCGCACTCGGGCGGACCCGTCGGCCGCAAGGGCCGCGCCCGCGTCAGAAGACCGGCACCACCGCGGTGATCCGCTTGCCGCCCGCGGGCAGGTCCGTCACCCGTACGTCCCGCGACAGCAGGCACACGATCGGCCAGCCGCGTCCGCCGGTGTGCCGGTGTTCCCGGAGGTCCGTGGCGGGGGTGAAGACCGGCAGCCGTTCGCTGCGGTCGCAGACGGAGACGCGTACGGCCCGTCCTTCCAGGTCCACGTCGACCCCGGTGACCCCGCCGCCGTGCAGGATGGCGTTGGTGGTCAGTTCCGAGGCGACGAGCAGCGCGTCCGAGAGCGCGTCCTCGTCACAGGGCGAGCCCTTCTCCCGGCACCACCGGTCCACCACGCGCCGTACGGCGATGCGGACGTCGGCCGGGCACCAGGGCCGTCGGCGGTCGGAGCCGGCCGGGGTGTGCGCGTCGTCCGGGCCCCGGACGGGATCGGTGGCGGGTCCGGTCGGTGGCTTCGCACACATGGTCGCGCTCCCTGAGCGATCGCTTCTTCACGGCCCCGGGCAGGGCTCGCGGGCGACCCGCGCCCGAGCTCCGTCCGGCCGTGGCGCCTGCCGGGGCCTGTCCGACCGCTGCCGTCGTCCGCCCGCGGGGCAGGCGGGAACGGTCGGGCAGGACCCGCGACGCCCGGGCCGGGCGCCCGCTCTCGCGCCGCCCGGAATCAGCGGATCCTTCTCTGTGCGCATGACCGGGCGGCAGGCCCTCAAACCTGCGGTTCCCGAGTGGAGACCCCGTCATCGACGGGCCCATCGGGGGTAGTCGGGTGCCATGACGGATGTTGTGGACTCGGACGAGCTGGTGCGCCGTATGCAGCGGGCCAGGATGTGCGCCCAGCAGGAGGCGCGGACCTGGCAGGCGCGGTGCGGGGACCTGAGGGCGACCGATCCGGACGGGTCGCGTGAGGCGGCCGTGCGGACGTTGGCCTACGAGGCGGTGATCAGGGTGATGGACGAGATCCTCACCCCCGGCAGGCATCGCGGCGAGGACGGCAGATGAAACCGGTCACGCAACCCGGTTTCCGGTACAGGGACCCCGCTAGATGGTTTACCATTCATCTATACGTGGTGACGGAGTCGACCGTACCGTCCTCCGTGTACAACCGCGTTGAGCCCTGGCTGGTTTCCCCCGTCCAGCCAGGGCTTTTTCATGCCCGGAGCGGGGTGCGCCGCCCTCCTCCGGTTGAACGGCGAGGGACTGGGTAACTGCCATTACCACCCCCACCCACGCGTCGGGCCGACGAGCACCGGAGCCCACCCCGCCGAGGTGCCCGCACCGTCGCCAGCGGCTGAAATGGGGCCAGGGGAAGACACCGCCGACGGGTGGAACTCCGCCGCGCGGCCGCCCCCTCCACTTCGCCGGCGAGGAGCCCCGCCCATGACCAAAGCGACCAAACTCCTGACCGCCCTGCCCCAGCCGCAGCGCCAGCGCCTGATGTCGCTCGCCCGGGAGGTCTCCTTCCCCGAGGACACCCGCATCTTCGAGTCCGGCGGCACGGCCGACCGGTTCTGGGTGATCCGCTCGGGCGCCGTCTCCCTGGACCAGGAGGTCACGACCTCACAGCGGGTGACCGTGGCCACGCTGGGGGCGGGCGACCTGCTCGGTTGGTCCTGGCTGTTCCCGCCCTACCTGTGGGACTTCGGAGCGGAGGCCTTCAGCCCCGTACGCGCCTACGAGTTCGACGCGCAGCCCGTACGGGAGCTGTGCGACGAGGACGCCCAGCTCGGGCTGACGCTGATCCGGACGGTCGCGGAGATCCTCGCCCACCGGCTGGAGATGACCCGCACCAAACTCATGGAGCAGTACGCGGTGCGCCGGCGCAGCGCCCTGTAGTCCACGGCGGTCCCGCCTGTGATTCACGGCAGTCCCGCCGTCCCGCCTCCCGCAGCCCCGTACGGCCACGGGGCGGGGCGTCAGATGCGGTAGCGGCGCAGGGCGGGTACCACGGCCGCCAGGACCAGCATCAGCACGACGACCAGCAGTCCGCCGCCGGCGACGGCCGCCCGGGGGCCGAAGGCCGCACCGGCCGTACCGTGCAGCACATCGGCGACGCGCGGTCCGCCCGCGACCACGACCGTGAAGACGCCCTGCATCCGGCCGCGCATCTCGTCGGTGGCCGCGGACAGCAGGATCGCCCCGCGGAAGACCATGGACACCATGTCGGCGACCCCGGCGGCGGCCAGGAACACCACCGCGAACCACAGGTTGCGGCTCAGTCCGAAGCCCGTGATGGCCGCGCCCCAGGCGACGACCGAGCCGATCACCATCCAGCCGTGCCGGCGGGCCCGGGAGAACGCGCCGGAGAACAGCCCGCCGGCCACCGCGCCGACCGGGATCGCCGCGAACAGCAGACCGAGCGCGAGGCCTTCGCCCCAGGGCGCGTAGGTCTCCGCGGCGAGCTGCGGGAAGAGGGCGCGGGGCATGCCGAAGACCATCGCGATGATGTCGGCCAGGAAGGACAGCAACAGCACCTTGTGCGCGGAGAGGTAGCGGAAACCGGCGACGATCTCGCGCACTCCCGCACGGCGCGCCACGGCGGCCAGGGGCGGCAGCGCGGGCAGCCGCAGGACCGCCCACACCGTGACGCACAGCGCCACCGCGTCGATGAGGTACAGCTCCGGAAGTCCGATGACGGGGATCAGGACGCCCGCCAGCAGCGGTCCGACCACCTGTCCGGTCTGCATCACGGTCGAGCCGAGGGCGTTCGCGGCGGGCAGCTCGTCCGCGGGGACCAGCCGGGCGATGGAGGCGTTGCGGGCCGGGGCGTTGAGCCCCCAGAACGCCTGCTGCACGGCCAGCAGGACCATGAGCGCGGCCACCGAGTCGAGCCCGACGGCGGCCTGGACCCAGAACAGCAGCGAGGTGACGGCTATGCCGCTGTTGGTGATCAGGAGCAGCTTGCGCCGGTCCACCGTGTCGGCGACCGCGCCGCCCCACAGCGCGAACACGATCAGCGGCAGCAGACCGGCGAGGCTCGCGGCCCCGACCCAGGCCGAGGAGCCGGTGATGTCGTAGATCTGCTTGGGCACGGCGACCGCGGTGAGCTGGCTGCCGACCGCCGTGACGATCGTCGACGACCACAGCCTGCGGTAGGCCGGGCGGCGCAGGGGGCGGGTGTCCATGGCCCAGCGGCGCCAGCCGCGCCGGGGCGGCTCCGGGGCGGCGGCGGGTGACTCGGTACTGCTCTCGCTGGTGTCCACGGGCTTCCTGGTTGCTAGATACATCTTTCGGGCCGGGGATCACTATCGCAGCACCGGCCTTGCCCTCGGGACACCCGATCCCGCGTTGTGGGACGAGGGCGTGCGCCGGAGCGTGCTCACGAGCGCGCCGGCCGGGGCGCCGGGCCCCCGAGGCCGGCGGTCAGGATCGGACCGCCGCCGCCAGCCGGGCCGCCGCACTGTCCAACAGCATCTCCAGCGCGGTCGGGTAGGCGCTGTCGACCATGCGGGCCGCCAGCAGCGGCGCCGCCTCCGCGATGCGCGGGTGGGTGGTGGCCGGGAGCCGTCCGTAGGTCGAGCGCCACTTGTCCTCGTCGGCGCGCAGCGTGGCCCGCGGCAGGGCCAGCGAGGCCGCGTCGAGGGCGGCGAAGGCGAGGGTCTGGTCGATGAAGGCGTGGTAGATGCGGACCGTCTCCGGGAGCGGGAAGCCGGCGGTGCGCAGGACGTCCAGCACGGCCTCGTCGGCGGCCAGTTCATGGGTGCGTCCGGTGACCCGGCTCGCGGTGAGCAGGGCCGCCTGCGGATGGGCGACGTACGCCGCGTGGATGCGCAGCCCCACGGCGTGCAGGTCCGTCCGCCACTGCCCGGTGGGCCGCCAGCCCCGCAGGGCCTGTCCGATGAGGGCGTCGCCGATGGCCAGGGTCAGGTCGTCCATGCCCCGGAAGTACCGGTAGAGCGTGCTCGGGTCGCAGTCCAGGGCCAGGCCGAGGCGGCGGGCGGTGAGTCCGGTGCTGCCGTGTTCGGCCAGCATCCGCAGCGCCGTGTCGACGATGAGCCGTTCGGACAGCACGGTGCCGCTCCTGGTGGGCCGGCGCCTGCGCCGCTTGTCCTCGGGCACCACCGGTTTGGGCATCGCCGCCTCCTCGACCGCTTTCCCGCACGACTGCTCTCTCGCGCGGGAGCTCTTATGCCAACGCCATTGACCTTACGGCGGCAGAAGGCGTTTTATCACCGCCGGGGCCCCACTTCTTTCGTTCACCCGATTCAGCCGATTCGACCTGGCCGACCGATTCGTCGCGCCGTCGAGCCGTCGGTTCGCCGCGTCGTCGATGCGGGCGTGCGTCGACGCGCCCCGCGCCGGCGCGCCGAGTCACCGAGTCACCGAGTCACCCGAGAAGGAGTCCTCGTCATGCGTGTTCTGCTTGTGGGAGCCGGCGGTGTGGGCACCGCGATCACCCGGATCGCGGCCCGGCGGTCGTTCTTCGAGACGATGGTGGTGGCCGACTACGACCTGGCACGGGCCGAGGCAGCCGTCGCCGCCCTCGGCGATGACGGTACGAGGTTCCGTGCCGAGCGCGTCGACGCGGGCGACGCGGAGGAGGTGGCCGCGCTGCTGCGCCGGCACGCCTGCGACGTCCTGCTCAACGCCACCGACCCTCGTTTCGTCGAGCCCCTGTTCCGGGCGGCCCGCGGCGCCGGGGCCACGTATGTCGACATGGCGATGTCGCTGTCCCGGCCGCACCCGGAGCGGCCGTACGAGGAGTGCGGGGTCATGCTCGGCGACGCCCAGTTCGCGCAGGCGGCCGAGTGGGAGAAGGCGGGTGCCCTGGCGCTCGTCGGCATGGGGGTGGAGCCGGGTCTGTCGGACGTCTTCGCCCGGTACGCCGCCGACGAACTGTTCGACGAGATCGAGGAGATCGGCGTCCGCGACGGCGCCGACCTCACCGTCGACGGCCACGACTTCGCGCCGTCGTTCAACATCTGGACCACCATCGAGGAGTGCCTCAACCCGCCGGTGGTCTACGAGGCCGACCGCGGCTGGTTCACCACGGAGCCCTTCAGCGAGCCCGAGGTGTTCGACTTCCCCGCGGGCATCGGGCCCGTGGAGTGCGTGAACGTGGAGCACGAGGAGGTCCTGCTGGTGCCGCGCTGGGTCGGCGCCCGCCGGGTCACCTTCAAGTACGGCCTCGGCGAGGACTTCATCCGTACGCTGAAGACCCTGCGCCTGCTGGGTCTCGACCGCACCGAGCCGGTGACCGTGCCCGGCCCCGACGGCCCGGTCGCGGTCTCGCCGCGGGACGTCGTCGCCGCCTGTCTGCCCGACCCCGCGACCCTGGGCGAGCGCATGCACGGCAAGACCTGTGCGGGCACCTGGGTGCGGGGCGTGAAGGACGGCGCGCCGCGCGAGGTGTACCTGTACCACGTGGTCGACAACCAGTGGTCGATGACCGAGTACGGCTGCCAGGCGGTGGTGTGGCAGACCGCCGTCAATCCCGTGGTCGCCCTCGAACTCCTGGCCGAAGGCGCCTGGTCGGGCACGGGCGTCCTCGGACCCGAGGCGTTCCCGGCCGTGCCGTTCCTGGACCTGCTCACCGAGTACGGCTCGCCCTGGGGCATCCGGGAGCAGTGATGTGCGTCCCGGAGGACGGTACCGCTGTTTGACGGCGCGTCGAGAGGTGACCCGCAGGCGAGTGGTTCACATTGTTCCTCCACAAGCGCACACACGATCCCGATCGCAGGTGACTTCCATGGACGACTGGCGATTCCGCGCCGAGTGCCGGACCGAGGACCCCGACCTGTTCTTCCCGGTCGGCACCTCGGGACCGTCACTGCTCCAGACCCAACAGGCGAAGGCGGTCTGCGCGCGCTGTCCCGTCCGGGAGCGGTGTCTGGAGTTCGCGCTGGACACGGGGCAGGCCGTCGGTGTCTGGGGCGGCACCGACGAGGCGGAACGGCGCGCCCTGAAGCGCCGCTCGAACGCCCGGCGGCACTCGGGACAGTCGAGCTAGCGCGCCCGTCCCCGACGACCGCGCCCCCGCAGACCGCACCCGCGTCGGCCCTGCCTCTCGGCGGCCGACGCGGGTGCGCGACCCGTCCGGGCCTACGACTTGTCGGACCCGGTCGGCGCGACGGTCCCGGCCGGCTTGCCGGTGGCGTACAGCCAGGTCCGGAACAGGCTGTCGAGCTTCTTGCCCGACTCCCGCTGCGCGAGGCGCTCGAACTGCGCGGTCGTACCGTGTCCGGCGCGGTGCTCGGTGGCCCAGGCGCGCAGGATGCGGAGGAACGCGCGGTCGCCCACGGCGGTGCGCAGCTCGTGCAGGGCCATCGCGCCGCGCGCGTAGACGGGCGTGCCGAAGATGTTCGCGCCGCTGCCGGGGTCGGCGGGCGGGTACGCCCACAGCTCGTCGCCCGCCGGACGCGCGTACAGCGCGTCGAACGTCTTCTGGGCGCTGTCGCCCCCGTGCTGCTCGCTGTAGAGCCACTCGGCGTACGTGGCGAAGCCCTCGTTGAGCCAGATGTCCTTCCAGCTCGTGAGGGAGACGGAGTCGCCGAACCACTGGTGGGCGCTCTCGTGGACGAGCGTGGCCAGGTCGGGCGCGGAGTCGTACAGGGGCCGCGTCTGGGTCTCCAGGGCGTAGCCGACGTCGGGCGCGTGGTCCACGATCGCACCGGCGGCGCGGAACGGGTAGGGGCCGAAGACCTTGCTCTCCCACTCCAGCACGGAGGGCAGCTTCTTCAGCACGGGTGCGGCGGCGGCCGCCTCGCGCGGGTCGACGGCGTTGACGACCTGCACGCCGTCGCGGGTGGTGTACTGCTGGAGTCTGAACTTCCCCACGGTCGCGGTCGCCAGGTAGGCGGCCATCGGCTCGGCCTGGTGCCAGCGGTAGGTGGTCCTCCCGTGGGCGGTGCGCCGGCCGAGGTAGACGCCGTTGGCGATCGCGGCATGTCCCTCGGGGACGGTGAGGGTGAAGTCGTAGGAGGACTTGTCCTTGGGGTGGTTGTTCGCCGGGAACCAGGTCATGGCGCCCTGCGGCTCACCGGCGACGAAGGCTCCGTCGTCGGTGGGTATCCATCCGTCGGCGGAGCCGTCCGGGTCGGTGACGGGTCGTGGGGTGCCGCCGTAGGTGACGGCGATCCGGAACTGCCGTCCCTTGCGCAGGGCATGGCGCGGGGTGACGACGAGTTCCTGACCGCTGCGCCGGAAGGCCGCCGGGCGCCCGTCGACGGTGAGGCCGGTGATCTTCAAGCCCTTGAAGTCGAGGTCGAAGCGGGTCAGATGCTCGGTCGCGCGGGCGGTGAGCACGGCCCTGCCGTCGAGGTGACGGTCCGACGGCCGGTAGTCCAGGGTCAGACCGTAGTGGCTGACGTGATAGCCGCCGTTCCCGGCGAGCGGGAAGTACGGGTCCGCGGCACCGGATGCGCCCGTGGTGCCCGCCGCTGCGGGCCCGGCGGTCGCGAGCAGGGCCGCGACGGCGACGGGGACGGCTCCGACGACGGCCCTGCGGCCGAGGACGGCGGTGCTTCCGACGGGCTTGACGGGCTGCTGACGGGTGGGCTTCACATGCGCTCCTGGGGGGTGGCGATGATCAAACCCCCCAAGACTAGGGGCGCCTGTGCCCGGCGGTCCCCCTCGTTCAGGTCAAGTCACGGGGCGTCACTTCGCGCACGGTCGTAGGCTCGAGAGGACCACTGCCACTTCGGAGGGGCCCGAACATGAACGTGCGTGTGCGCCGCGTCTACGAAACGCCGCAGCCCGAGGACGGTGTGCGGGTCCTGGTCGACCGGCTGTGGCCGCGCGGCCTGTCGAAGGAGGACGCGCGGGTGGACGAGTGGCCCAAGGGCCTGACCCCGTCCACCGAGTTGCGCCGCTGGTACCACGCGGGCGAGGCGTCGTACGAGGAGTTCGCGCGCCGTTACGAGGCGGAGCTCGCCGCGCCGGAGGCGGCGGAGCTCGTCGACGTGCTGCGCGAGTCGGCCGAGGAGGGGCCCGTCACCCTGCTGACCGCCTCGAAGTCCCCGCAGGAGAGTCACGCGGCCGTCCTGGCCCACCTGCTGCACAACTGAGGGACGGGCCGCGATCACCGTGGCCGCCGTGACTGCCGCGACCGTCACGGCGGTCACGGCGGTCACGGCAGTCATCGATGTCGCGGCGGTCACGATGGTCGCGACAGTCGCCGATGTCGCGGCGGTCACGGTGGTCTCGGCAGTCGCCGATGTCGGGGCGGTCACGGTGGTCGCGACAGCGGCGACCACCGGGGACGGTCAGCCCGTCTGCTTCGCCGCCGCGCGCCCGGCCGCCCGCCCGGAGAAGAGACAGCCGCCGAGGAACGTGCCCTCCAGGGCGTTGTAGCCGTGCACGCCGCCGCCGCCGAATCCGGCGACCTCGCCGGCCGCGTACAGACCGTCGATCGCGGTGCCGTCGGCACCCAGGGCACGGGAGTCCAGGTCGGTCTGGATGCCGCCGAGCGTCTTGCGGGTGAGGACGTGCAGCTTGACGCCGATCAGCGGGCCGGCCGCCGGGTCGAGGATCCGGTGCGGGGTCGCGACGCGGCCGAGCCGGTCGCCGATGTAGCGGCGGGCGTTGCGGATGCCCTGGATCTGCGAGTCCTTGCTGTAGGGGTTGGCCATCTGGAGGTCGCGGGCCTCGATCTGACGGCGCATCTCGGCCGCGTCGAGCAGCGGCTTGTCGGTGAGGCCGTTCATCTTCTCGACGAGCTGCTCAAGGGTGTCGGCCATCACGAAGTCGGCGCCGTGCCGCAGGAAGTCCGTCACCGGGGCGGGCGCGCCCTTGCCGAGCAGCCGGTCGCGCAGCACCGCCTTGCGGTCCTTGGCGGTGATGTCGGGGTTCTGCTCGGAGCCCGACAGCGCGAACTCCTTCTCGATGATCTTCCTGGTGAGGACGAACCACGAGTGGTCGTGGCCCGCGATGTCCTCGGTGGTGCGCAGGTGCTTGAGGGTGCCGAGGGTGTCGTAGCCGGGCAGACACGGGTCGGGCAGCCGGCGGCCGAGGGCGTCGAACCACAGAGAGGACGGGCCGGGCAGGATGCGGATGCCGTGGCCGGGCCAGATCGGGTTCCAGTTCTGGATGCCCTCGGTGTAGTGCCACATGCGGTCGCGGTTGACCAGTCTGACGCCGGCCGCGGCGCTGATGTCGAGCATGCGCCCGTCGACGTACTCCGGTACGCCGGTGACCATGTGGGCCGGGGGCGTGCCCAGCCGCTCGGGCCAGTGGCGCCGGACGATGTCGTGGTCGGCGCCGATGCCGCCGCTGGTGACGACGACGGCCTGCGCGGTGAGCTCGAACTCGCCGACCGCCTCGCGGTTGGAGGCCACACCGCGGGGCGAGTCGTCGTCGGCCAGGACGGTGCCCCGCACCCCGCGCGCGGCGCCGTCCTCGACGACGAGTTCGTCGACCCGGTGGCGGTGGTGGAAGGTGAGCAGTCCGTCGCGCCGGGCCTGACGGGCGTAGTCGACGAACGGCTCGACGACACCGGTGCCGGTGCCCCAGGCGATGTGGAAGCGGGGGACGGAGTTGCCGTGCCCGTCGGCGCGCAGGTCGCCGCGCTCCGCCCAGCCGACGGTGGGCAGCAGCTTGATGCCGTGGCCCTCCAGCCACGAGCGCTTCTCCCCCGCCGCGAACTCGACGTAGGCGCGGGCCCAGCGCACCGCCCAGGAGTCCTCGTCCTCGGCGCGGTCGAACTGCGCGCTGCCCTGCCAGTCGGTCCAGGCGAGGTCGAAGGAGTCCTTGATGCCCAGGCGGCGCTGTTCCGGGGAGTCGACGAGGAACAGTCCGCCGAAGGACCAGAACGCCTGGCCGCCGAGGTTGGCGGCGTTCTCCTGGTCGACCAGGGCGACGCGTCTGCCCCGGCTGGTGAGTTCGTGCGCCGCGACCAGGCCGGCGAGGCCCGCTCCGACGACGATGACGTCCGCGTCCATGGCGACCGTTTCCTTCCTCATCCGCCGCGCTGTGCGGCGGGCTTGTCGCTGCCGTCGGTGAGCAGCGCGGTGAGCAGTTGCTTGAGCCAGGCGCGGGCGTGCTCGACGTCCTTGTCCAGCAGCAGTTGGGTGGTGACGCCGTCGTACGCGGCGACCACGGCGTGGGCGGCGCCGTCGGCGTCGCCGAGCACGGCGGGCAGTTCGGTGTGCCCCCGGGCGCGGGAGAGCCGGTCGGCGACGGCCCGCCGCAGCCGGGCCCGGTGCTCCAGGAGGGTCCGGGCCACGACCGCGTCGCGCGCGGCGTGCACCAGGAAGTCCGTCTTCACCAGGAGCCAGTCCAGGTCGAGCAGGAGCACCTCGGTGACGCGGTCCACCGCGGCGGGTACGTCGAGGTCGGGCCCGTCGAGGGCGAGTGCCCCGGCGACCTGGTCGGCGATGAGGTCGGCGCGTTCGCGGTAGAGGGCGAAGAACAGCTCGTCCAGGCTGTCGAAGTTCGAGTAGAAGGCGCCTCTGCTGTAACCGGCGGCTTCGCAGACCTCCTCGATGGAGACGCGCCCGTACCCCTTGGCGGCGAACACCGAGAAGGCGGCGGAGAGCAGGTTGGCGCGGGTGCGGACCCGGCGCTTGGTGACCCGCCCCGCCGGCTGTCGTGCCGCTTCCGTCATGCCCCACCTCCGTTCGATACGCGAATGTATCCGATACATCAGTGCATCGAAAGAGGTGTGCGGCGAGGTGATGCGGCGGGCGCGGGGGCCGACGCGCTCTTCGAACGGCCGGCGGCCGAGGTCCCGTGGCGCGCCGAGCGACGGAAGACGTACGACCAGGTCGTGGACGTGCCCCGGCTGCTCGCGTTCTACGGCGCCGACGGCCCGCTGCCCCACCCGGTGCTCGCCGAGGCACGCGAACTGCTCTCGGCGCGCTACGCGGACGAGCTGGGCGAGCCGTTCGTCACGTCCGGCCTGTGCTACTACCGCGACGGCCGGGACGGCGTCGCCTGGCACGGCGACCGGATCGGCCGGGGCGCGCGAGAGGACACGATGGTGGCGATCCTCTCCGTGGGCGCGCCCCGCGACCTGCTGCTGCGGCCGCTGCACGGACCCGGCGACACCGTGCGGCGTCCGCTGGGCCACGGCGACCTGATCGTGATGGGCGGCTCCTGCCAGCGCACCTGGGAGCACTGCGTACCCAAGACCTCGCGCGCCGCGGGACCGCGCATCAGCATCCAGTTCCGGCCGCACGGGGTGCGGTGACGGAGGTCCACCGATCGCACCGCCGGGCGCGGCGGGCGTGACGGGCCCGGCGGGCTCGGCGGGCCCAGGGGGCTCAGCGGTGGTCCGGCTCCCCGCCGTCGGCCTGCTCGGGGATCAGCAACGCGTAATGGCGCACCGCGGTGAACACCGAGGGCTCGGGCAGGTCCAGTGCCGCCATCGCGGCCGAGGCGGCCTCGTGGCGTTCTCCGTTGACCCGGATCTCGCACTCCATCGAGCCGGGCCGCCCGCCGTAGAAGACCTTGACCCCGTTGAAGAACGGGGACTCCAGGTCCGCGGCGAACGTGTCCGCGAGGCGGTGCAGCACATTCGCCTCCAGCAGGGCGGTCTGGATGCGCCGGTTCTCGGAGGTGTCGAGTCCGACGCCGACCACGCCGGAGACGATCGCGTGCATACCGGGGACACCGCGCTCGTCCTCGGGACCCGCGTGCTCCGCGAAGCGCTGTCGCGGGTCCAGGAGTTCGAGCAGGCACGCGCCGGCCGTCTGCACCCAGGAGTCTGCCGCGTGCCGGACGTTGCCTGACATGGCGACGACACAGTCCACGAAGCACGGCACGTCCGGCTGGAGACTCACGTCCGGCAGCGCGACGAGGTCGTAGTGCCGGCCGCCCCCGTGGTGGGGCGGCGCCACCGCGACCGCCCAGCCGTGCGGACTGAGCAGCGACTGGCCCTTGAGTTCGGCGCCTTGCGTCACACCGGGCGCGTACTCCTCCAGGCTCTCCTTGACGAGGGCGAGGAATTCGAGGTCCGGCAGGCGTTCCGCGGACGGCTCGGGCTTGCGCGCGCGGCGGCGTATCCAAGGCATACGAGGGATCTTACGGAGCCGCCCCGCCCGGAGAGCCGACTTGGTGATCTGCTTTGCTGTGCGGGTCAGGCACCGACCACACCACACGGGGCGATCATGCGGGCGGATGTGCAGCAAGTCGCGGACGGCACCTACCTGGTGCACGGCAGCAACACCAACTGGGTGATCCTCACCGAGGGGGACGCCGCGACCCTGATCGACACCGGCTATCCGGGAGACCGGCAGCAGCTCCTGGAGTCCCTGGCCGCGGTGGGGAGTTCGCCGGAGGCCGTCGCCGCCGTGCTGATCACCCACGCCCACAACGACCACCTGGGCTCCGCCGAGTACCTGCGCAGCACCTACGGCACGCCGGTCTACCTGCACGAGGACGAAGTGCCGCACGCGCGCCGGGACTTCCTCCAGCAGGTGAGCGTCGGACAGGTGCTCAGCAACGTGTGGCGGCCCGGTGTGCTGCCGTGGCTGGTGCACGTGCTGCGCGTCGGCGGCACCGAACAGCACCCCGTGACGGCGCCCGCGCCGTTCACCGGCACCGGCGCGCTGGACCTGCCCGGCCGGCCCGTGCCCGTGCACACCCCCGGACACACGGTCGGACACGCGGTGTTCCATCTGCCCGAGGTCGGCGCGGTCGTCTCCGGCGACGCCCTGGTCAGCGGCCACGCCACCGCGCGGACCGAGGGCCCGCAGCTGCTGCCCGACATGTTCCACCACGAGCGGGCCCGGGCCGTCGCCTCCCTGTCCGTCATCGAGGCCCTCTCCGCCGACCTGCTGCTCCCCGGACACGGACCCGTGCACCGGGGTTCGGTCGAGGCGGCGGCCCGGCTGGCCCGGGAGCGGGCGGCCTAGCCGACCGTCGGGGGCTTCGGTACAGCCGACCGTCCGGCAGGCGGGCGGTCCGGCGGCCGGTTCCGCGGGCCGCCTAAGCTCGGGCCATGGCTTTGCAGATCAGTGCCACCAACCCGGAGCACCCCGCACTCCTGCTCGAACTCCCTTGGGACACGGCCCTGGAGGAGTGGCCCGAGAAGTACCTGGTCCCGCTGCCCCGGGGCATCTCCCGGCACGTGGTGCGCTACGCGCGGGCCGGCGACGAGGTGATCGCCGTCAAGGAACTCGCCGAGCGGCCCGCGCTGCGCGAGTACGAACTGCTGCGCGACCTGGACCGGCTGGGCATCCCCGCGGTGGACCCGCTGGCCGTGGTCACCGGCCGCCTCGACGCCGACGGCGCCCCGCTGGAACCGGCGCTGGTGACCCGGCACCTCGGCGGCTCGATGCCGTACCGCTCGATGTTCGAGACGACCATGCGCCCGGCGACCATGCACCGGCTGATGGACGCCCTCGCGGTGCTGCTGGTGCGGCTGCACCTGGCCGGGTTCGCCTGGGGCGACTGCTCGCTGTCCAACACGCTCTTCCGGCGCGACGCGGGTGCCTACGCGGCGTACCTGGTGGACGCGGAGACCGGTGATCTGCACGCTCGGCTGAGCCCCGGACAGCGCGAGTACGACCTCGACCTCGCCCGGGTCAACATCAGCGGCGAACTGCTCGACCTGGAGGCGGCCGGGGCGCTGCACCCGGCCGTCGACCCGATCGGCTTCGGCCAGGAGATCTGCGCCCGCTACGACGGGCTGTGGCAGGAGCTGACCCGCACCTCCGTCTACCCGGCGGGCAAGCACCACTACATGGAGCGCCGCATACGCCGGCTGAACGACCTGGGGTTCGACGTCGCCGAGATGCAGATCGAGCACTCCTCCAACGGCGACTCGGTCACCTTCGTGCCCAAGGTCGTCGACGCCGGTCACCACCAGCGTCAGCTGCTGCGCCTGACCGGCCTGGACACCGAGGAGAACCAGGCCAGACGGCTGCTCAACGACCTGGAGAGCTGGATGGCGACCCAGGACGACTACGCGCCGGGCGACCCGCTCGCGGCCCGCCCGGAGGTGCTGGCGCACCGCTGGGTGCGGGACGTGTTCCGGCCCACCGTGCGGGCCGTGCCGCTCGAACTGCGCGGTGCGATGGACCCCGCCGAGATCTACCACGAGCTGCTCGAACACCGCTGGTACCTGTCGGAGCGGGCCCAGCACGACATCGGCCTGGACCGGGTCGTGGCGGACTACGTCGCGAACATCCTCCCCAAGGCGCGCGACACCCTGGAGCCGACGGAGCCCGAGTGAGGCCGGCACCGACGGAGCCCGGGCGACCCGGGCGCCCGAGCCGCTCCGGCCGCCGAGCGGCCTCGACCCGAGCGGCCTCGACCCGGGCGCCTCGCGCCGGGTGACTCGCGCCGGGTGACTCGCGCCGGGTGACTCAGAGCTCCGAACAAAAGTGGGGTCCGATCAGCGGGCGGTGTCCGGCGCCTTGCGAGCGCGCGTGCCGGGCGCCGCCCGCCGGGCCCCACTTTTGTTCGGAGCTCTCAGCCGTGCGGGACGACGGCGACCGGGCAGGGCGCGTGGTGCAGCACCCCGTGGGCGACGGAGCCGATCCGGGCCCCCACGGCCGTGCGGCGGGCCCGGCGTCCCACCACCGCGAGCTGCGCCCGCCCGGTCACCGACAGCAGGACCTGGCCCGCGCTGCCCATCTCCACGTGCTCGACCACCGGCACGTCCGGGAAGCGGGCCCGCCAGGGTGCGAGGGCCTCGCCGAGCGCCTTCGTCTCGTACGGCTCCAGGCCCCCGGCGTCGTCGAGGAGCCGCAGCGAACCCGGGCTGTAGGCGAACGCGGGCGGCAGCGTCCAGGCCCGTACCGCGCGCACGGTGGCACCGCGGGCGGCGGCCGTCTCGAAGGCGAAGCGCAGCACGTCGGCGCTGTCGTCCGGGCCGCCCTCCTGCCCGACGACGATCTCGCGGCCGCCGGCCTCGGCGGCGGCCTGGTCCCCGGCCCGTACGAGGACCACGGGCCGGTCCGCCTCGGCGATCACCTGCTGTCCGACGGAGCCCAGCAGGAAGCCCACGACGGCGCCGTGCCCGCGCGAGCCCAGCGCCAGCAGTTCGGCGTCGGCCGCTGCGGCGACGAGCGACTCGGCCGCGTCGCCCTCCAGGACGTCGGTGGACACCTCCAGGTCCGGGTGGTGCTCGGCGAGGGTGCGGACGGCGCCGTCCACCGCGTCCCGCACCCAGCGCTCCTGCGTGTCGCGCTCGGCCACGTCCGGCGCCGCGTCCTGCCGGAACCGCCAGGCGTGCACCACCCGCAGCGCCAGCCGTCTGCGCACGGCCTCCCGCGCCGCCCAGGCGAGCGCGGCCAGGCTCTCGTCCGTTCCGTCGACGCCTGCCGTGATGGGGCGCGTCATGCGCGTCGCCTCCCTGTGTCGCGTGCCGTCCGTGGAAACCCCAGTCTTCCCCACGGCCCTCCCGGCACGCCCGCCCCTCATGACCTCGAGCGGTCCCGGCTGCCTCGTACCTGAGCGAAGCGGGGCGATCGAACATACGATGGCGGGAGTCGGCTCGGCGGCGACGCAGGCGCCGTGCCGCACATCCGACCACTCGGGGTGGGAGACGCATGGCACAGGCCGCCGAGGCAGCGCGGACCGTCATCTTGACCGTGGACGACGACCCGGGGGTCTCCCGTGCCGTCGCCCGGGACCTGCGACGGCGCTACGGCGAGTCGTACCGGATCGTGCGCGCGGAGTCGGGGGAGTCCGCGCTGGACGCGCTGCGCGAGCTGAAGCTGCGCGGCGACCTCGTGGCGGTGATCCTGGCCGACTACCGCATGCCGCAGATGAACGGCATCGAGTTCCTGGAACAGGCGCTGGACGTGTATCCGGGGGCGCGCCGGGTGCTGCTGACCGCGTACGCGGACACCGACGCGGCGATCGACGCTATCAACGTCGTCGACCTCGACCACTATCTGCTCAAACCGTGGGACCCGCCGGAGGAGAAGCTCTACCCGGTCCTGGACGACCTGCTGGTCGCCTGGCGGGCCAGCGACTTCCGGGCGGTGGCGATCACGAAGGTCGTCGGGCACCGCTGGTCGGCGCGTTCGTCGGACGTACGGGAGTTCCTGGCCCGCAACCAGGTGCCCTACCGCTGGTACTCCGCCGACGAGCCGGAGGGCAGACGGCTGCTGGACGCGGCCGGGCAGGACGGACAGCGGCTGCCGCTGGTCGTCACCCCGGACGGCACCCCGCTGGTCGAGCCGGAGGCGCCGGAGCTGGCCGCCCGGGTGGGGCTGGCCACCACCCCGACCGCCGACTTCTACGACCTCGTCGTCATCGGCGGCGGCCCGGCCGGACTCGGCGCGGCCGTGTACGGGGCGTCCGAGGGACTGCGGACCGTGCTGGTGGAGCGCTCGGCCACGGGCGGGCAGGCCGGGCAGAGCTCCCGGATCGAGAACTACCTGGGCTTCCCGGACGGGGTGTCGGGCGCGCAGCTCACCGACCGGGCCCGGCGGCAGGCGGCCAAGTTCGGCGCCGAGATCCTCACCGCGCGCGAGGTCACGGGTCTGGAGGTCAACGGCGCGGCACGGATCGTACGGTTCTCGGACGGCTCGGCGATCGCCGCGCACAGCGTGATCCTGGCGACGGGGGTCTCCTACCGGCAGTTGCCGGCACCCGGCGTCACGGACCTCACCGGCTGCGGGGTGTTCTACGGGTCGGCGCTGACCGAGGCCGCCTCCTGCCAGGGGCACGACGTGTACATCGTGGGCGGCGCCAACTCCGCCGGGCAGGCCGCGATGTACCTGTCCCGGGGCGCCAAGTCGGTGACGCTGCTGGTGCGCGGGACGTCGCTGGAGGCGTCGATGTCGTACTACCTGATCCAGCAGATCGAGGAGGCGGCCAACATCTCCGTGCGCACCGGCACGGTCGTGGAGTGCGCGCACGGCTCCGAGCACCTGGAGCAGCTGACCCTGCGCGACACGGCGAGCGGGCAGAGCGAACTCGTCGACGCGCAGTGGATGTTCGTGTTCATCGGCGCGGCCCCGCTGACCGACTGGCTGGGCGGCACGGTGCTGCGCGACGAGCGCGGCTTCATCCTGGCCGGACCCGACCTGACGCCCGACGGACGGCCGCCCGCGGGCTGGGAGCTGGACCGGCCGCCGTACCACCTGGAGACCAGTGTCCCCGGCGTGTTCGTGGCGGGCGACGCCCGCGCCGAGTCCGCGAAACGCGTCGCGTCCGCCGTCGGAGAGGGAGCCATGGCCGTGATGCTCGTCCACCGGTATCTGGAGCAGTCGTGAGCGGGCAGCGGGTGGAATGCCGGCCGCAGGAGATCGGTTCGCTGTTCCTGTTCGAGAAGCTCACCCCGGAGCAGCTCGGCAGGCTGTGCCACGAGGGGCGGGTGGAGCAGTACGAACCGGGGCCGGTGTACACCGAGGGCGAGCCCGCCACCTGCTTCTATGTGATGGTCGAGGGCACGGTCGTGCTGTCCCGCCGGGTCGGCGGCGACGATGTCGAGGTCGGCCGGACCTCGCAGCGCGGCGTGTACGCGGGGGCGATGCAGGCCTATATCGGCGACCGGGTGCGGCAGGTCTACACGAACTCGATGCGGGTCACGGAGCCGACGCGGTTCTTCGTGATGCCCGCGGACACGTTCGCGGGGATCATGCAGGAGTGGTTCCCCATGGCGGTCCATCTGCTGGAGGGGCTGTTCTTCGGTTCGAAGAACACCCAGCGGGCCATCGGCCAGCGCGAACGGCTGCTGGCGCTGGGCTCGTTGTCCGCCGGGCTCACGCACGAGCTCAACAACCCGGCCGCGGCGGCCGTGCGGGCTACGGCGACGCTGCGCGAGCGGGTGGCGAAGATGCGGCACAAGCTGAGTGTGATCTCGGCGGGCCCGTATCCGCGCGAGGCCCTCGCCGGCCTCATCGAGATCCAGGAGCGGACGGCCGAACTGGTCGCCAAGGCACCCACGTTGAGCCCGCTGGAGGCCTCGGACCGGGAGGACGCCGTCACCGACTGGCTCGACGACCACGGCATCCCGGACGGCTGGCGGCTCGCGCCCACCTTCGTCCAGGCGGGTCTGCACGTCGAGTGGCTGGACCAGGTCGCCGCGGCGGTGGACGAGGAGATCCTGCCCGGGGCGGTGGGATGGCTCAACTACACGGTCGAGACCGAGCTGTTGATGGACGAGATCGAGGACTCCACCACCCGCGTCTCGAACCTGGTCAACGCCGCCAAGCAGTACTCCCAGCTCGACCGCGCCCCCTTCCAGGTCGCCGACGTGCACGAACTCCTGGACAGCACGCTGCTGATGCTCTCCGGGAAGATCGGCGGGAAGATCAAGGTCGTGAAGGAGTACGACCGTTCGCTGCCCCGCGTCCCGTCCTACCCGGCGGAGCTCAACCAGGTATGGACCAACCTCATCGACAACGCGGTCTCCGCCATCGCCGACGCGGGCGGGGAGGGGACGCTGACGGTGAGCACCGCGCGGGAGAACGACCAGCTGGTGGTGGTGTTCCGGGACACGGGCGGCGGGATCCCGCCGGAGATCCGCGGCCGGATCTTCGACCCGTTCTTCACCACCAAGCCGGTGGGCCAGGGCACCGGGCTCGGCCTGGACATCTCCTGGCGGATCGTCGTCAACAAGCACCACGGCAGCATCGAGGTCGAGTCCGTGCCGGGTGACACCCGGTTCCGGATCCTGCTGCCGCTCACCGGGGCGGATCCCGACACCACTTCCGAGGAGGCGCTGTGAGCAACGTCGACGGCATCGAACCGGGCGTCCCGCCGAGCGGTGCGGGCTGCGTCGAGTGCGACACGACCGGCGGCTGGTGGTTCCACCTGCGGCGCTGCGCGCAGTGCGGGCACGTCGGCTGCTGCGACTCCTCCCCCGCCCAGCACGCCACCGCCCACTTCAAGGCGTCCGGGCATCCGCTGGTGCGCAGTTTCGAACCGGGCGAGGACTGGTTCTGGAACTACGAGACGAACGAGCTGTACGAGTCGGGCCCGGACCTCGCGCCGCCCGAACACCACCCGCTGGACCAGCCGGCCCCGGGACCGGCCGGACGCGTACCGGCGAACTGGTCGCAGTCGCTGCACTGAGCCGCCGTACCGCGGCCGGGGCACGGCCCACCGTCCCGGCCGCGCGGGCGAGTCCGCCGCTTTTGCCGCGGCCCCGGCGCCGTCGGTGATCCGTGCCAGGATGGGGGCGTGCCGCAACCCGTCTTCACCACCCCTCTCGTCGGCCGGGAGGCGGAACTCTCCCGCCTCGCCGGTGTGCTGGAGCGCGCACGCGCCGGCGAGGCCCGTGCCGTGCTCCTCGCCGGGGACGCCGGGGTCGGCAAGACCCGGGTCCTGGACGAGGTCGCCGCGCGGGCGGCCGAGTCCGGTACGACCGTGTTCACCGGCCACTGCGTCGATCTGGGGGACGTGGGGCTGCCGTATCTGCCGTTCACCGAGATCCTGGCGGCGGTAGCCGCCGACGAGCGGTTCGCGCCGGTCCTGGCCGCGCATCACGCGGTGGACCGGCTGCTCGGCGCGGGGCCGGACGCCGCCGGGGACGCGGGCGGACGGCTGCGGCTGTTCGAGGCGGTCGCGGCACTGCTGGCCGACCTGGCGACGACCGCGCCCCTGCTGCTGGTCCTGGAGGATCTGCACTGGGCCGACCAGTCCTCCCGGGACCTGCTGCGCTTCCTGCTCAGCCGCGGTGTCCTCGCCCGCCCGGCGGGCGGCGCGCCCGCCGGACGGCTCACCGTGTTCGGCTCGTACCGCGCCGACGACCTGCACCGCCGCCACCCGCTGCGTCCCCTGCTGGCCGAACTGGTGCGGCTGCCCGCCGTCGAGCGCCTGGAGCTGCGGCCGCTGACGGACGGGGAGGTCGCCCGGCTGGTGCGCGCCCGGCAGGACCGTCCGCTGCCGGACGCGACGGTCCGCGGCATCGTGGAGCGGGCCGAGGGCAACGCCTTCTACGCGGAGGAGCTGCTCGCCGCCACCGACGCGCGGGTGGGCGGGGTGCCCAGCGGCCTGGCCGACCTGCTGCTCATCCGGGTCGAGCAACTCTCCGAGACCGCGCAGTCGATGCTGCGGACGGCCGCCGTCGCCGGACGCCGGGTCGAGCACGACCTGCTGAGCCAGGCGGTCGGGCTGCCCGAGGACGAGTTGGAGTCGGCACTGCGCGAGGCCGTCGGCCATCAGCTCCTGGTGACCGACAGCCGCAACACCTACGCCTTCCGGCACGCGCTGGCCCGCGAGGCGGTCTACGCCGATCTGCTGCCCGGTGAACGGGCGCGGCTGCACGGGGCGTTCGCACGTCTGCTGGCCGGGCGGGGACAACCGGCCGAGACGGCCGCGGAGCGCGCCCACCACTACCGCGAGAGCCACGACCTGGCCGAGGCGCTCGCCGCGTCGCTGGAGGCCGCCGGGCACGCCCAGCGGGTCGGAGCGCCCGCGGAGGAGCTGCGGCACCTGGAGACGGCCCTGGACCTCTGGCCGGCGGTGGACGCGGCGGCGCTGCCCACGGGCGAGGGGACGGACCGGATCTCGCTCATGCTGCGCGCCTCGGTGGCGGCGGCGCACGCGGGCGAGGGCCATCGCGCGGTCGCGCTCACCCGGGCCGCGCTGGCCGGCGTCGGAGAGGACGCGGACTCCGAACTCGCCGCCCGGGTCCGCTACACCCTCGCCGGGAACCTGCTGGGCGTCGACCACGGCGCGGCCTTCGCGCACAGCGGCGAGGCGCTCGCGCTCATACCGGCCGACCCTCCGTCGCCGACCTGGGTGTGGGCGGCGGCCACGCACGTCCTGGCGGCCCGTCAGCTCGGCGACGACGAGACGGCGTTGCGCGTCGCCCGGCAGGCGCTGCCGGTGGCGCGGGAGTTGCGGGTGACGGACGCGCAGGCCGACCTGCTGATCTCGCTGGCGGGGCTGGAGGGCGGCACCCGGCGCACCCCGCAGGGCCGTGAGGGGTTGAAGGCGGCCCGTGAACTGGCGCGCCGTTCGGGCAACACGACGGTCGAGATGCGGGCGCTGTTCCATCTGGCCATCGGCTGCTTCGAGTCGGGCGAGCTCCAGGAGTGTCTGCCCTGGCTGGCGGAGGGGCTGGACCGGGCCCGTCGCGCGGGGCTGCAGTCCGCGCCGTATCCGCTGGAGATGCGCTATCTCCAGCTGCTGGCGATGTACACCCTGGGGCAGTGGGACGCGTGCCTGGAAGCGGCGGCGGCCGCCGCCGAGGCGCTGCCCCCGTCGGGCAGGTTCACGCTGGGACCCGCGTGGTACGTCGGTGTCGCGCGCGGCGACCGGGCGGCCGCCGACCGGGCCCGGGAGCTGCTGAGGCAGCCCTTCGACTGGCTCGCCACGCTCGTCGCGGGCATCGTGCTGACGGACGACGCCGCGCTGCGCGGGGACCCGCAGGACGCCGTGGAGCGGGCGCGGACCACGGTCTCGGCGCTGTCCGAGGGGGGACGGCTGCCGGATGCCGCGGTCCGGCTGGTGGCGCTCGCGCTGTCCGCGGTCGCCGACCGGGCCGCCGAACTGCGCCGGTCGGGTCGCACGGGCCAGCCCGGGCAGTCGGGCCGGGAAGGTGAGCCGGCCCGCTGGACGGACACCGCGACGCAACTGGTCGAACTGGCCCGGGAGACGGCCTCGTTCGGCAGGTCCGGTGGACCGCAGGGCCCGGAGGGGCAGGCGTGGCTGGCCCGCGCGGAGGCGGAGTGGACCCGGGCCGTGTCCGGACCGGATCCGGTGGTCTGGGAGAAGACGGTGGCCGCGTTCGACTACGGGGACGTGTACGAGCAGGCCCGCTGCCGGCTGCGGTTCGCCGAGGCGCTGCTCGTCGCCGACCGCCGGGAGGAGGCCGCCGAGCAGGCGCGGGCGGTGCGCGAGAGCGCCGACCTGCTCGGCGCCGTGCCGCTGCGGGAGCAGGTGGACGCCCTGGTGCGGCGCGGGCGGCTGGCGGACACCGGGCCGTCCGACGACCGCCTGTCGCCGCTGACCGCCCGTGAGCAGGACGTGCTGCGGCTGCTCGCGCTGGGCCGCAGCAACCGCCTGATCGGCGAGGAGCTGTTCATCACCGGCAAGACGGCCAGCGTGCATGTCTCCAACATCCTGGCCAAGCTGGGTGCCGCGAGCCGTACGGAGGCGGTGGCGATCGCCTACCGGGAGGGGCTGATCGTCCGCGAGCCGAGCGCGTCGGGCTGACCCGGGCGCCGGCCGAGGCGGTACGGAACCGAGCGGAAGAGCCGGGTGCCCCGCCCGAGGACGGGGCACCCGGGACACCCGGGCCGGCCTCGCGTCAGTTGCGCGCGGCCGGGGTGTTGGCGGCGGTGACGTTGACGGCGGCCCAGGACCGGTCCACCGCCCGGTACTCGGCGCTGTCCGCCCCGTAGAGGTCCTTCGCCGCCTTCAGCGTCGCGACGCGCGCGTCGTGGAAGTCGGTCGTGGAGACCATGTAGCGGGTCAGGGCGCGGTAGTAGATCGCCGTGGCCTTGGTGCGGCCGATGCCGGTCGCCGGCAGACCGTCGTAGGTCGGCGAGTCGTAGGTGACACCGCCGATCGTCTTCTTGCCGCTGCCTTCGGCGAGCAGGTAGTACGCGTGCGAGGAGACGCCGGAGCCGGCGTGGACCTCGGTGTCGTACACCGCCGGCGACCAGTAGTCGATCGTCCGTTCCAGCGTGTCGAGGGAGGGCTTGTCCAGACGGCGCAGGAACTTCTGGGACAGGCCCAGCTTCTCGCCGATGAGGTAGTTCGGCGGGTTGTTCGCGTTGTTCGCGCTGAACTCGACGTTGGAGCCGAAGACGTCGGCGAGCGACTCGTTGAGCGAGCCGGGCTCGCCGTACTGGTTGCCCTGGCTGTCGACCCGGGTGGGCTCCAGGCCGGCGGTCGCGTCGACGACGCCGTGGGTGAGCTCGTGGCCGGTGACGTCGAGGACGACGAGCGGCTTGTTGAACCAGGTCCCGTCGCCGTCGCCGTACAGCATGCAGTCGCAGTACGGGTCCCAGAACGCGTTGCCCACCTTGTTGCCGAAGTGGACCATGGCGCGGGCGCCTTTGCTGTTGTTCTCGATGCCCTTGCGCCCGAAGGTCTTCTTGTAGAAGTCCAGGGTCTTGGTGACGCCGTACTGGGCGTCGACGGCGGCGCTGGCGCGGTTGGAGACGGCGCCGTTGCCCCACGTGTCGTTCGTGGTGGTGAACTGCTTGCCCTGCGCGAAGTCCTCCAGCTCCAGGCCCTTGGCGTCGCGCGTCTCGGTGCCCCAGCGGGAGGGGTCCTTCAGCACGTAGGTGGTGGCGGCGGTCCGGGTGGTGACCAGCGGGACCTTGCCGACGAAGAGCGAGGAACCGGTCCCGAAGGCGGTCGCCGGGTAGCGGCCCGTGGTCACGGCGGCGGACGACACCGCGGAGGCCGACGAACCGGCGGCCGGGGAGGCGGACCGCTGGGCGGTGCCGACGGCCGGGGAGATCGTCTCACCGCGCTCGCGCAGGGTGGCCAGCAGCCGCGGTGACAGGAACTCGTCCTGGTCGGGGGTGTTGCTGCGCACCGAGCCGGTGACGGCGTCGACGACGACCGTACGGGAGCCGCCGCTCTCGGTGGTGACGCGGCCGCTCACCCGCACCTGGTAGGCGAGGGCGGAGGAGCCGTCGCGGGCGTCGACCACGAGCCGGGCGCTGCCCGCGTCGCCCTTGGCGACCGCGGCGGCCTTCTGCTCGGCCTGTCGCGCGGTGAGCCGGGCCTTGACGGCGGCGGGCCCGACCGTGTGGTCGGCGGCGCGGGTGACACCCGCGTACGCCAGGTTCCGGGTGAGGTGGACGACCAGGTCGCCGCCGAGGACCGGCATCCCCCGGTGCGTGCGGGCGAACCGGACGTGGCGCGCGCCCTCCGGGTCGATCAGCACGTCCTGGGCGTGCAGTTCGTCGCCGGACGTGAGGCCGGTCGCCGAGGCGTGGGCGAAGGCGACGGCCACGGCCGCCCCCACCACGGACGCGGGCGAGGTCGAGGTGGTGCCCGCGGCCGTCCCCGTGGCCGGGGCCGCGAGGGCCGTGCCCGCCAGTCCGGTGGCGGTCGTCGTCACGGCGACGGCCACCGCCAGGCTGCGTATATGGGGTCTACGCACTGCTGAGGGTTCCTTAGTTCACAGACGATCGGGAACACCGACCGCCCTGACACATGGCGGTGAGCGCCATGGGGGCCGGGAGAGCCCCAGAGTGGAACCCTTATGGATCAGTCATGTCCATGTAAAGAGGGAAAGGTCTATTTACCTGCTTTTCATGGCATTACTTTGCAAATCCACCCCGCTCAGTGATCGATGAGCGACCAACTGTGCGTCGAACGTGGAGATATGACGAGACGCGAGAAGGTTGCCCCCGTGCGGGTGTGACACATCTCGCATTGACGTTCGCCCCGTGGAACCCGCATCCCCATCGACCGACGACGGACGAGGAACCGCATGGTCACAACGACGGCCCGAAGAGGTACGGCACTGGCGACGGCGGTCCTGCTGTCGCTCCTGGCGGCACCCGCGCACGCGACACCCCGAGGGGCGAGCCCCACCGTGGCCGCGGCCGCGACCACCCGGCCCGCGCAGCCCGAACCCGATCTCACGGGGCTGCGCGGGGTCCTGCGCACGGCGCAGCAGCAAGGCGCGCCAGGCGCCATGGCCCGGATCGACGACCACGGCACCGTCCGGTGGTCGGCCGTCGGGGTGGCCGACCGCACCACCGGACGGCCGCTGGCCGACGCCGACCGCTTCCGGGTCGGCAGCATCACCAAGACCTTCTCCGCCGTCGTCCTGCTCCAGCTCGTCGACGAGGGCCTGCTGAAACTGGACGACCCGGTCGACCGCCATCTGCCCGGCCTGCTGCCCGACGCCCGGATCACGGTGCGCCAGGTGCTGAGCCACCGCAGCGGCCTGTACGACTACACGAACGACATGTTCGCCGACTCGGTCCGGGGCTTCGAGGCGGTCCGCACCAAGGTCTTCACCTACCGCCAACTGGTGGACCTGTCGCTGCGGCACCCGCGCACCGCCGCGCCCGGTGCCGCCTACTCCTACTCCAACACCAACTTCGTCGTCGCCGGGCTGCTGATCGAGAAGCTCACCGGCCGGCCGGTCGGCACCGTCTACCGGGAGCGGATCTTCGACCCGCTGAAGCTGCGCGACACCTTCTACGTCCATCCCGGCACCGGGATCCCCGGCCGCCACGCCCACGGCTATCTGACCCCCGACCGGGCCGGCGCCCCGCTGGTCGACGCCACCGAGCAGACGGCGTCGTGGGCGCAGAGCGCGGGCGCCGTCATCTCCAGCACCCGGGACCTCGCCACCTTCTACACGGCGCTGCTGCGCGGCCGGCTGACCTCGGCGGCCCGGCTGGCCGAGATGAAGCGGTGGACCGCGGTCGGTCCCACGCAGGGGTACGGGCTCGGACTGCGGCGGCGCGATCTGTCCTGCGGGGTGTCCGTGTACGGGCACACGGGGGCCGTACAGGGCTACTACAGCTACGCGTTCACCACCGGGGACGGCGGCCGCAGCCTCACCGCGCTCGCCACCACCTCCAACAACGGCAAGGTGCTCAACACCATGCTGGGCACCCTGGAGTCCGCGTTCTGCGGTGCGCGCAACCGCGTGGCCGGCGCGGCCGGGCGGGGCTCGTCGGTGGAGCGGCACGAGGACATCGCCCCGGAGGTCGTACTGGACTGACACCGTGCGCGGGGCAACGTGTGCCGGGCGACCTGCGCCGGGCACCGTGCGCCGGGCCAGGAACCTCCGCATCGCGGGGCGCGTTGTCGGATGGAGGGCCCCGGCACGTCCGGCGGGGCCCTGCACCACGACACCAGGGCGGCAGGATGAGCGAGTTGGTCCCCGGCGGCAATGTGCCCCTCCCGGACGGCGCGCTGACCGTCCGGGTGCCCGGCCCGTTCGACGTGTCCGCGCTCGTCACCGACGACAGCGGCCGGGTCCGGGGCGACGGCGACTTCGTCTTCTACAACCAGCCGTCCGCCCCGGGAGCCCGGCTCGGCGGTGACACCCTGCGGATCGACCCGGCCGCGCTGCGCGCCGGAGCCACCCGGGTCACCGTGGTGGTCAGCCCCGCCGACCCCGGCACCTCCCTGGACCGGCTGCCCGCTCCCACCCTGTACGTCACGGACCGGCAGGGCCGCCCGCTCGCCCGGTTCACGCCGCCGCGTCCCCGGCAGGAGACGGTCCTGCTGCTCGCGGAGATATACCGGCGCGGCACCGGCTGGAAACTGCGCGCCGTCGGACAGGGGTACGCGGACGGGCTGGCGGGCCTGGCCCGGGACTTCGGCGTGGACGTCACCGACGAGCCGCCCGGGCCGTCCGCTGCGGTCCCCGCGTCACCGGCGGGCCGTCCGGCACCGCCTCCGGCCCGCCCGACGGCGTCCGCGGTCCGGTCCACGCCCGGCCGTGCTCCCGACCCGGCGGGCGGCCCCGCGCCGGGGCACGGGCCGGGATCCGTGCCCGCCCCCGATCCCGACGGCTTCCTGGACCTGGTCAACTCCGCCCGCGCCCGGGCCGGCTCCCCGCCCGTCACCCTCGACGCCCGGCTGGTCGGCGCGGCGCGCGAGCACGCGGCGGCCATGGCCGCGGCCCGCCGCCTCGGCACCGAGGGACGGGACGGCGTCTCCGTCCACCAGCGCGTCACCGCCACCGGATACGCGTATCTCACCGTCGGCGAGCATCTGGTGTCCGGACCGCGCACCCCTGCCGAGTTCGTCGCCTACTGCCTGGAATCCGACCAGCCCCGGCGCACCCTGGAGGACCCGGTGTTCACCCACGCGGGTCTGGCCCGGGTCCCGGCCGGCGGCGACACCTACTGGACCGCCCTGTGGGCGGCACCGCTCACCGCCGACGGACTGGCCCGCACCGAGGCCGAGGTCGTCGCGCGCACCAACACCGAGCGCGCCCGCGCGGGACTGCGGCCGCTGTCCGCCGATCCGCGACTGGCGACCGCCGCGCGGGCCCACAGCGCGGACATGGTGGCGCGCGCCTTCTACTCCCACACCTCGCCCGAGGGGAGCCAGCCGTGGGACCGCGCCGCCGCGGCGGGCTCCACGCGGCGCTCGATCGGCGAGAACATCGCCTGCGGGCAGCGCTCCCCCGCCGAGGTGGTCGAGGGCTGGATGAACAGTCCGGGGCATCGGGCCAACATCCTCAAACCCGACTTCACCCATATCGGGGTCGGTTTCGCGGGCGGCGGACCTGCGGGAACGTACTGGACCCAGCTCTTCGGCGCCTGAGAGGCAACCTCCCCGCCCGATCCGACGTCTTGATCCACAGCAGACGACGCCCCGGCCGCCAGGACCGGGGCTGATTTCCGGCGCACTATACGCACCATGTATACACGACATGTATACGCGCAATGTATAGACGCGGTGCCGCGTGCGCTCCGGACAGCGACCGACTCCGTGGAAAGGCATCGATGTACGGCAAAGCACACGCCCCCGAGTACCAGGGCGCCCTCACCACCCTCTCCGTGAACTCCTCCCTGGTCGACGTGCTGGCCGCGGGCAGCGAACAGCTCCGGGCCGCCGAACGGTCCGGGCAGCGCGCCGAGGCCGCGCGTTCGGGCCTGGCGGTGGCGGAGGCGCACCGACGACTGGGGCAGGTGCGCGAGGCGGACCTGGCCTGGAAGGCGAGTTACCGCGCGGCCCGGGACGCGGGCGACGTCGCGGCGATGGCCTGGGCGCTGTGGAGCGGCGGCACCCTGGCCCGCCAGCGCGGCGCGTTCCCCCTGGCCCGGCGTCTGCTGGGACTCGCGGCCGAACTCGGTGAGCGCGGCGGCGACGTCGTGGCCCGCGGCTACTCGCTGGCGGGCCTGGCCGAGACCGGCCGCATCCAGGGCGACTACGAGGCGGTGGGGCGGCTGCACGAACAGCTCCTCGCCGAGGCCCGTCGGCGCGGCGAGGCCCGGCACACGGTCTGGGCCCTGGAGGGCATCGCCCAGATGCACCGCAACTCGGGCGCCCACGACACCGCGTACGCCCTGTTCGAGGAGGCGGCGGAGATAGCGGAGCGCGCGGAGGACCGGCGCGGGCACGCCTGGGCGCTGCGCGGGCTCGCCGACGTCGTCTCGGTCCGCGACGGCGACACCGGGCGGGCACTGGCCCTGCTGGCCGAGGCGGAGACGACCTGCCGGGCCATGAACCTGTCGAGCGCGCTCGCCTACAACCACAAGATGCAGGGCAACGTCCTCTATCGCGCCGGGCGTTGGACGGAGGCCCGGGAGCGTTACGAGCTGGCGCTCGACGAGTTCCGCGCCATGGGCGAACCGCGCGGCGAGGCGCTGGCCCGGCTCGGTCTGGCCAAGTCCCTGGCCCGGCTGGGCCGCGACCACGCGGAGACCGCGGCCGAACTGGCCGAGCTGGCCCGGACCCTGGAGCGGATCGGACTGCGGCACGCCCGGCAGATGGTGACCCGGGCGCAGGAGGAGCTGGGCGTCGACCCGGCCCCCCGCGCGGGCACCGGCCCCGGCCCGGAAGCAGGCACCGGCACCGGCACCGGCACCGGCTCCAGCACCAGCACCAGCACCAGCACCAGCACCAGCACCGACGAGGGGACCGCGCGATGACGACGCTGCCCGAGGCCCTCCCCTCGTTCCTCTCCGAAGCCCTCCCCGCGGCGCCGCCCGCCTCCCCCCGGACCGCCGCCGGTGCCCGCGCTCACGCCCCCGCCGCTCCCCACGCCTCCCCCGCCTCCCATGTCCTCGACCGCTGCCGCGCCTTGGTGGATCCGGCGCTGCGGGAGGCCGTGGGCCGGCTGCATCCCTGGCTCGGGGAGATGGCCGCGTACTCCTTCGGCTGGTGCGAGGTCGGTGGTGCGCCGGCCGCGGGCTCCGGCGGCAAGGGGGTGCGGCAGGCGCTGGCCGTGCTGGGCGCGGAGGCAGCCGGCGCGCCGGCCGGGACCGGCGTCCCCGCCGCGGTCGCCGTGGAACTCGTGCACGCCTTCTCCCTGGTGCACGACGACATCATGGACGCCGACGCGACCAGACGCCGCCGCCCCACCGTGTGGAAGGCGTACGGCACGGGTCCCGCGGTGCTCGCGGGGGACGCGCTGTTCGCGCTGGCCGTGGAGACGCTCGCCGCCGCGCCCGGCGGGCCGGGTGCCGTCGGTCCGCTCGCCGCGGCGCTGCGCGACGTGGTGCGCGGGCAGGCGGACGACCTGCTGTTCGCCGAACGTCCGTGGACCGGTCGGCACGGCGTGCGGCCCGCCGAGTACCGGGCGATGGCCGAGGCCAAGACGGGAGCCCTGCTGGGCTGCGCCGCCGCCCTGGGCGCCCGGCTCGGCGGCGCGCCGCCGTCGACGGCGGCCGCGCTCGACCGGGCGGGCCGGCAACTGGGAGTCGCCTTCCAGATCATCGACGACGTGCTGGGCATCTGGGGCGATCCGGCCGTCACCGGCAAGCCCGTGCACGGCGATCTGCGCGAGCGGAAGAAGACGCTGCCCGTGCTGCTCGCCCTCGACGCCCCCGCTCCGGCCGCCCGTCGCCTCGCGGCGCTGCTGGCGGCGGACGGGGACGCGGAGGAGGCGGCGGAGCTGGTCGAGCGGGCCGGCGGTCGCGGGGCGGCGCTGGCCGAGGCCGGGCGGTGCGTCGCCGCCGTGGAGAGGGCGCTCGGCGGCGCGGAGCTGCGCGAGCCGGCCGTCGCCGGTCTGCGGTCCCTGCTGGGGTTCCTGGTGGACCGCGAGCTCTGACTCCGGGCTGTCCTCGTCGCCCACCGGGCGGGGTGCGGCGCGGCACAGAAAATCCGGCGCGGCACTTTTCGTATCGGGCATCTCTTACCGCTGGTTACCGCCAGGTGGACACACCAGTAATCGCTGTCCGGGTTACGCGTGGATGAATTCACGGCGTCCGATCGCGGCACGGCACCGTGGGACCCCGCCCGAGGTGGGAGCGGCGGGCGTGCCGCACTCCGGCCGCCTGACGCATTTTCAGCACCATTGGACCGGACCATTTTTGAACGAAGGACAGGAATTCCCGAGAAGTCGCATCCGATTGAACACACCCCGTCACGGCTCCCGTACCCATGGGAAAGGTGAACTACGCGGGTTGCAGCGAAGGATGACGATGGCCGAGGCGCATGTCTTCACACAGGAGTCGGTGGCCGGGCGGTACCGGCTGCTCGATGTCGTCTCCCGCGAAACGAACCGGATCTGCTGGTACGGCGAGGACCTGGAAGCCCTGCGCCCTTGCCTGCTCACGCAGATCGGGTTCCCGGGCGGCGGGGGGCCCGCGGGCGAGGAGAACGTCCGCCGGACGACGGGCCGCATCATGCGCATGTCGGAGACGCTGGTGCGGCTGTGCCCCGGACGGGTCGTGCCGGTGGTCGACGCCGTCGAGGACCGGGGCGCCCTGTGGACCGTCACGGAGTGGGTCGACGGCACCCCGCTCAGCGAACTCCTCGCCCGGCAGGGCTCCTTCGACCATGTGCGGGCGGCCCGGATCGGGCTGGAACTCCTGGACGTGCTGGAGGCCGCGCACGGTCAGGGAATCACACACGGCGAGCTCAGTCCGGGCCAGGTCCACGTCCCGGACCGGGGGCCGATCATGGTCACCGGCTTCGGACTGGCGGGCGCGACGCTCGCCCCCCGGGTCACGGCGCCGTCGTACGCCTCCCCCGAGCAGGCACGTGACGAACGCATCGGCCCCGCGGCCGATCTGTGGGCGCTGGGCGCGATCCTCTACGCGATGCTCGAGGGGCGTCCGCCGTTCCGGGAACGGGAGCGGCCCGAGGCCACCCTGCGGAGCGTGGACCGGCTGCCGCTGCGCGCCCCGGTGCGCAGCGGACCGCTGACCCAGGCCGTGCAGGGGCTGCTGCGCAAGGACTCCCGGGAACGGCTGAGCCGCGGGCAGCTGCGCGGGATCCTGGAACGCGTCCTCACCGCGGACCCCGACGCGGAGCAGCCCGCCGAACCCGCGCCCCGGCTGCGGGGCGCGTACGCCGCCGTCCGGCACGCCGGTCCGGAGTGGAGCGGCCGGGCCATGGCCGTGGGTACCGGCCTGGCCGTCGTCACCGTCGCGGTCGCCGTGCTGGCCACCACCGGAGGGCCGTCCGGCAGCGACGCCGCGACCGGCTCCCGGTCCCGCCCCTCGGCGTCCTCGGCGGCGTCCGCCACGGCCGGCGCGCCGGACGGTGAAAGACCCGGCGGCACACCGACGACGCCCACACCGTCGTCCTCGGTCTCCGCCACCGCGCTGCCGGCCGGTTTCCGCGTCTACTCCGCGCCGGAGGGCTTCACCGTCGCCCTCCCCGACGGCTGGCAGCCGCTGCGCACCGAGCGCGCGGCCGGTCAGGCCTACCGCGTCACGTTCGGCGCGGCGGGCGATCCGCGCACGCTCGCGGTGACGTACAGCGAGAACGCGGGCCCGGACCCGGTCGCCGTGTGGCGCGACGACGTTCAGCCCAACCTCGCGCAGGACGCGGGGTTCCGGCGGATCGGGCAGATCCGCGCCACGACGTACCAGGGGTACAAGGCCGCCGACATGGAGTGGCTCGCCGACGTGGACGGCACCCGGGTGCGCACCTTCGGCCGCGGCTTCCTGCTCGGCGGGGACCGCAGCTTCTCGCTGCGCTGGACGACGCCCGCCGCCGACTGGGACAGCGCCGCGAACCGGCAGGTGCTGGACGTCGTGCTGCGGACGTTCCGGCCGGGTTCACAGCGATGAACCGCGCGGCGCGCGCAGGGAGCGCAGCCGCCCGCCGTGCAGTGGTTCGGTGGGCCAGCGGGCCGTGAAGGTCCGGTCGTCGAGCGAACAGGTCACCACCAGCCGGTGCGGTGTCTCCAGGAACACCACGTGTGCCTCGAGGGTGCGCGGGCCGGTCCAGCCGCCGCTGACCGCGGTGGGGAGCGGTTCCTCCGTGACGTTCCAGCCGTCCGTCCCGAGGCGGAGCCGATGGGGTTCACCGTCCTCGATGAGGGTCAGCGTCCAGCCGTCCGGGTCCGCCGCGACGGCGACCGAGGTCGGGCCCGGCCGGGCGGCGCGGACACCACCGGCCGGGGTGAACTCGGCACCGGCCCAGTCCTCGGCCCGCGCGGGAGGTGCGCCGAGGCCCGCGGCCGGCGGCAGCGCGAGCGCCGCCAGCCGCTGGGCGAGGTCCGCGTCCGCGCGCGCCCGGCCGGGCAGGGGCGCGGGACCGAAGGCGGGCAGCAGGTGCCGCCAGACCAGGTTCAGCAGGGTCTGCATCTGCACGGTCGCGGCGGTCGTCGCGACCACGGCCTCGTACTCGGGCAGCACCAGGCAGAACTGGCCGTACGCCCCGTCGCCGCGGTAGCCGTGCCGGGACCGCCAGAACTGGAACCCGTAGCCGCGGTCCCAGTCCTGCCGGTCCGCCGCGCCCATGGCACCCGAGGTGGGGATGTGCTCGCGGGTGGCCAGCCGGACCCACTCCCGCGACAGCAGCCGCTCGCCCGCCCAGACCCCGCCGCGCAGATAGAGCTGGCCCAGCCGGGCGACGGTGTCGGTGGTGGCGTGCAGTCCGCTGTAGCCGAGCTCGCGCCCGGCCCGGTCCCGCAGCCACGACACGGCGCCGATGCCGAGCGGGTCCAGCAGCCGGGGCCGCAGGTACTCGGTGAGGGGCTGCCCGGTCACCCGCTGGACGATCGCGGCCAGCGTGTACGTGGTGGGCTGGTTGTAGGCGAAGACCGTGCCCGGGTCGCGTTCCGGTGGCAGCAGCAGAAATCCCCGTACGGGCTCCGCGGCGTCGAGGGCGAGGGAGTCGTGGACGGTCTCGGCGAGGTGTCCACTGGACATGGACGCCACATGCCGGACCCTCATCGCGCGGCTGCGGGCGTCGGTGATGTCGGCCTCGAACTCCGGGAAGTACGAGATCACCGGGTCGTCGAGGTCGATCAGCCCCTCGGCGAGGGCGAACCCGGCGGCCGTCGCGGTGAAGCTCTTGCTGAGCGAGTACAGCAGGTGGGGGCGCTCGGGTGTGTACGGCGCCCACCAGCCGGAGGCGACCAGCCTGCCGTGTCTGACGATCATCAGGCTGTGCGGCTCGATGTCCGGTGCGTCGCGCAGGGCGTCGAGGAAGGCGTGGACGCCGGACGCGTCGACGCCCTCGGCGGCGGGGGTGCTGGTGGGCAGGGCTCGCTCGCTCATACCGGCATCCTCCCCCGGGGCGCGGCCGCGTCCGGCGGAGTCTCTCGTCCGGAGGACGATGTTCTCCGCCCGGGGGACCACGCTTCCCACCCGGAAGGCGACGTTTCCCGCCCGGGGGCGATTGCTTTCCACCCAAAATACGAGGTTTCCCGCTCGGAGCGCGCCAGTCCGGTCCGGCCGCCCGCAGCGCGTCCGGCGGTTTCGCCCGGCGCTCGGGGGCCCGGCGGGCGCACCCGGACCCGACGGATACGCTCCGCCACCCTGTCCGGACACGGGAAATCATCGCCAATGGGTCCATATAGGCTGGTCGGTCTGCACCTGTGCAGACCGACAACCGTGCCGCCACCGATCAGGAGAGCCACCCGTGACCGTAGCGATCGTCCCGCCCGAGACCTCTCCCGCGCCCCTGTCCGACCTGGTGGCGCGCGACGCGCGCGAGTTCGGCGTGTACGCGCGGACCGGCGGCTGGGCCTTCGGCCTGATGGTGGCGCGCAGCGTACGGCCCGGCGGGCAGGGCGCGGACGAGACGGCCAAGGTGTCGGCGAAGGAGTTCGCCGGGCTCGCGGAGTGCTCCGCCGAGCGGGTCATGCGCTACTACAAGGCCTGGGACCGGGCCGCCGACGACGGTGTCGTCCCGCACTTCGAGGCGCTGGCTCCGGGTCAGCGGGTCGAGCTGCCGGACGCCGACCTGTGGACGGGCTACTACGTCTCCCGCTCCAGCGCCACGTCCGAGCGCGGCACCGCCATCGCCGAGGCCGCCGAGGCCGAGGGCATCCGTCCGACGAAGGCGCTGGAGGTGGCCGAGAACCCGACCGCCCTGCGCGCCGCGATCCTCGCCGACCCCTCCACCGCGCGGGCCGCCCGGCAGGCGCTGCTCGACCGCGTCCGGGAGGACCCCGAGCTCCAGACCGAGTGGGCGCGCGACGTCGTACGCACCGACGGTCTCAAGAAGGCGGTGGCCTCCGAGAGCCGGTCCGCCGACCGCATCGGGTACGTGCGCCAGATCGCGGAGTCCGGACAGATCAGGACGCCCGCAGGACAGACCGTCGACGCACCCCTCCCGCTGCGCCAGGAGGCCGAGCGGCACCTGTCGCTGCTGGACGAACTGGAGGACGACGAGGACACCGTCGAATGGGCCACCGACGCCTACGACACCATGAAGTCCCTCGTCGTCGAGGCGGTGGAGGCGGACGCCGGACTGCGGGTCCAGGAACGGCGGACGAAGTTCTACAGCAGCCTCTCGAAGGCCACGAAGGTCTTCGAGGAGCTGACCTTCGACGACGCGGAGGAGTTCTACGAGGACGACATGGTGCAGCGGCTCGAAGAGCTCCAGGCGGCGATCGGCACGGCCATCACCGCGCTGCGCGGCTCGCGCGAGCGGCAGCCGGAGAGCTGAGTAGTCGTACTCATGCCGCCGCCCGCCCGGTGGCACGACGATGGGGCCCTCGCCGACAAGGAGCCCGCTGATGCCCGCTGCTCGTCCCCTCCCCCGCCGTGTCCCGCCCGTCCTGTTCGCCGCCGTGGCGGTGGCCGGTCTCGCCGTGTCCGGCTGGCAGCCGCGCGACCGGACCACCTGGTTCCTGGAGACGGTGTGGGTGTTCGTCGGCCTGCCGCTGGTCGTGCTGACCTGGCGCCGGTTCCCGTTGACCGGTCTGCTGTGCGGTCTGCTGGCGGCGCACTCGCTGGTGCTCGCGCTCGGCGGCCACTACACCTACGCGCAGGTGCCGCTCGGCGACTGGGTGCGGGACACCTTCGCACTGGACCGCAACCCCTACGACCGGTTCGGCCATCTGATGCAGGGCTTCGTCCCGGCCGTGCTGGTGCGGGAGCTGCTCGTCCGCACCTCGCCGCTGCGGGGCAGTCGCTGGCTGGCCCCGCTGACCGTGTGCGCCTGTCTCGCCTTCAGCGCCCTGTTCGAAATGTTCGAGTGGGCGGCGGCGGTGATCGGAGGGCATTCGGCGGACGCCTTCCTGGCCACCCAGGGCGATGTCTGGGACACGCAGTGGGACATGTTCTGCGCGCTGATCGGCGCCACGGTCTCGGTGCTCCTGCTGGGGCGCGTGCACGACCGGCAGCTGGCCGCGCTGCGGCTCAGCGGTCCGTGTGCCGGCGACGCGCCCACAGCGGCAGCACGTACCAGCACAGCGCGTACCAGCTGACCACGACCGCGACCAGATAGGGCACGTAGCCCGCGTGGGTCGCCACCCGCAGGATCAGCAGCAGCGAAGAGGTCATGGTGGCGAGCAGCAGCAGGAGTCCGACGAACGTCATCCGGGCGGCCAGCCGCACCGCCCGGGGCTTGACCCGGCGGCCGGACACGACCCGGTGCAGGGACACCGGACCGATCAGGGCACCCGTCGCGGCGGCGCCCAGGACGACGGTCACGACATAGATGACCTGGTCGGTGTGGGCGAGCTGGGCGTACTTCGGGGTGAAGACGACGGTGAGCAGGAAGCCGAACAGGATCTGCACGCCGGTCTGGGCCACCCGGACCTCCTGGATCAGGTCCTGCCACATCCGGTCCGCCCGTTCCTCCTCGCTCTCGTCCCGCCCGCTGCGCCGGTCCGCCCCGCCCGCCCGGTCCACGCCGTCCACGCCGTCCGACATGATGCCTCCCTGCTCCGGCCGCCGGTGCCGTCCTGCTCCGTGTTCCCCCGGGTACCCATCCCCGCACGGCGGTGACGGTGCGGCGCCCGGCCGGAACCCGGTGCGTTTGCGTCCGGAGCGAGCGGCAAGGCGGATTTCATGAGTGAATCCAGCAAGGACGTGAACGCGCACGCGGCAGCCGCGGCGCAGGGGCGGCAGACCGCCGAGCGGCTGACGGCCCCGGCCGCGCGCACCGCGAAGGCGATGGCCGCGCGGACGGACGACGCCACGGCGGCGGCCAAGAGCGCCGCGAGCCGTGCGGCCGACGCGACGAGCGGACTGGCCCAGTCGGCGGCGAAGGGGGTCGAGGCCGGGCGCCAGGCGATAGTCGTCTCCGCCGGGCAGGTCGCGGCCACCACCCGGACGGCCTGGACGGCCGTCGCCGGCCGCAAGCTCACCGCGGCCGGGGTGGGCGCCGGACTGACCGCGCTGACCACCGTCTCCTATCTGGCGGGACGCCGCTCGCAGCGGCGGGCCCAGGGACCGCTGACCCGGCTGACCGGCGGACGGATCTGAGCCGCGGCGAACCGGGCGCGGGGCGGGCGGGACATCGGCCGTCCCGCGCCCGGTTCGCCGGATCAGCGGTCCGCGGGGACTACCAGCGGCCTTCCACCTGGTCCTTGATCCGGCGGTCGTAGAGCTCGGTGATCGCGGTGAGCGTCGCCTCGGACAGCTCGGGCAGCTTGGCCGCGGTCGCGTTGGCGCGCGCCTGCTCGGGCGAGCGGGCACCGGGGATCACGGTGGTCACACCGGGCTGCTGGACGATCCAGCGCAGCGCCAGCTGGGCCGGGGTGTAGCCCTCGGGGGCGAGGGCCGCGAACTCCGCGGCCGCCTCGACACCGGTCGTGAAGTCGACGCCGGAGAAGGTCTCGCCCTGGTCGAAGGCCTCGCCGTGCCGGTTGTAGGTGCGGTGGTCGTTCGCGGCGAAGACCGTGTCCTTGGTGTACTTGCCCGACAGCAGGCCGGAGGCGAGCGGTACCCGGGCGATGATGCCGACGCCTGCCGCGCGGGCGGCCGGGAGCACCTCGCGCAGTGGCTTCATGCGGAACGGGTTGAGGATGATCTGCACGCTCGCCACGTTCGGCCGGGCGATCGCGGTCAGTGCCTCCGCGCAGGTCTCCACGCTGACCCCGTACGAGGCGATGCGCTCCTCCTCGACCAGGGTGTCGAGGGCGTCGAAGACCTCGTCGGAGGAGTAGACGGGCGTCGGCGGACAGTGGAGCTGCACCAGGTCGATGCGGTCGACGCCGAGGTTGCGCCGGGAACGGTCGTTCCAGGCCCGGAAGTTGTCCAGGACGTAGTTCTCGGGGATCTGGTCGACCCGGCGGCCCATCTTGGTGGCGACCTCCACGTGCAGGTCCGGCCGGCCGCTGAGGAAGGCGGCGACGGTCTGCTCGCTGCGCCCGTCGCCGTACACGTCGGCGGTGTCGAAGAAGGTCACTCCCGACTCGGCCGCCGCCTCCAGTACCGCGAGGGCTTCCTTGTCGTCCACGTCGCCCCAGTCGGCGCCCAGCTGCCATGTGCCGAGGCCGACGACGGATGCGTGCCGGCCCGACCTTCCGAATTCGCGCTCGTCCATGCCGTCAGTCTGTCATCCGTCGCACCCCGGCGCGGAACGGGCGCCTCCGACCCCGGCCTGCGCTTCCTCCACTCGCACGAGTACGAGCCCGGGAATGAACACGGGTGTGAAGGGGCGTCAGGGCGTCAGCTGGGCCTGTACGGCCGGGGCGTAGCGGTCGACGAGTTCGTCGAGCCCGGCCGCCCGGAGTTCGGCGCCTCGGGCGATGCCGAACATCACGCCCAGACCGAGCAGGGCGGCCAGCGCGAGTTCGGCGCGCAGCCCCGCGTCGGGGCCGTCCAGGCGGGCGGCCAGCCGGACGGTGACCTGGCTGCGGAAGTTGGCGCGCAGCACCTCGCCGTGCTCTCCGTGCAGGGGCGCGAAGACGATCCGCAGCAAGGGGTCCGTGCCCCACTCGACCTGGCTCTCCAGGACGTACCGGACCATGTGGCGGCCGAGTTCGCGCAACGGGGCGTCCAGCAGGCCACCCGCGTCGGTCTCGAAGGACATCACGCGGGCGAACAGGGCGTCCTTGTTGCCGAAGTACTTCAGGATCAGCGGCGGGCTCACTCCGGCACGCTCGGCGACCGCCTTGAGCGTGATGTCGGCGTGGGCGTGCCGGGCGAGCAGGTACCGGGCGGCGCGCAGGATGGCCGCCTTGGTCGCCTCGGCGTCCCGGCGGCCGGGGGCAGGACCCGTGGGATCCGACGGCAGGGCGGAGTCGGACGGTGTGGCGGAGTCGGACGGAGTGGCGGAGTCGGACGGAGTGGTGCGCACGGCACTCATGCTCCCTCCTTCACCCCGTCCCGCACCGACCGGGTCCTGCCCCGGGTCCGCCGGACCCCGTCGGGCGAGCGGTCGCCGGGGATGCTCAGCGCCACCGCGCTCGCCACCAGGGCGACCAGGCCGGCGATCGAGAACGCCATCAGATAGCCGTGCAGCGTCGGCACCGGGACGCCGCCGACGGGGCTGGTGTGCCGGACCAGCACCGCCGCGACGGCGGCGCTGGAGACGGCCTGGCCGATGGTGCGCATCAGGACGTTGACGCCGTTGGCGGAGGCGGTCTGATCGGCGGGCACGGCGTGCAGGATCAGGGACGGCAGCGCGGAGTACGCGAGGGTCGTACCGGTCGCCACGACCGCGGCGCCCACCATGATCATCCAGAGCTGGTGGCTGTCCGCGATGCGCACCGCGTAGCCGGCCGCGATGACCGCGGTCCCGAGGGCCAGGGTGACGCGTGGTCCGCGGGCCGCGGAGATACGGGCCGAGAGCGGCGAGAACAGCAGCATGATGATGCCGCTCGGCAGCAGGACGAGACCGGTCTGGACGATGGACAGGCCTAGCCCGTAACCCGTGGCCTCGGGCGCCTGCACGAGCTGGGCCGTCACCAGGGTGTTGGCGTAGAAGGCGAACCCGGTCAGCAGGGCGGCCGCGTGGGACAGACCGACCTTGGGGCGGGTCACCAGGCGCAGGTCCACCAGCGGCTGCCGGGCGCGCAACTGCTGCCACCACCACAGGCCGAGGACGACGGCCGCGGTGAGGAACAGCCCCGTGATCCGCGGGCTGCCCCAGCCCCACTGGCCGCCCTGGGACACGCCCAGCAGCAGGCAGATCAGTCCGACGGCCAGCCCCAGCGCCCCGGCGACGTCGAACCGGCCGGACGAACGGACCGGTGACTCCGGCACCGCCCACCGGATCAGCGCGACGCCGGACGCGCCCAGCGCCGAAGTCACCCAGAACATGACGTGCCAGTTGGTGTACTGCACGATCAGGGCCGCGGCCGGCAGGCCCAGGGCCGCGCCGATGCCCACGGTCGAGCTCATCAGCGCCACCGCCGAGCCCCGGCGCTCCGGGGGCAGTTCGTCGCGCAGGATGCTGATCGACAGCGGTACGACGGCGGTCGCGGCGCCCTGGAGGGTGCGGGCGGCGATGAGGACGCGGATGTCGGAGGTGAGGGCGCAGGTCACGGAGCCGAGGGTCATCAGGGCGAGGGCCGCGAGCAGCACCCCCCGTTTGCCGTACATGTCACCCGCCCGGCCGAGCACCGGGGTGAGCACCGCGCCGGACAGGAGGGTCGCCGTGACCATCCAGGAGACCGTGCCCGGCGCGGCTCCGGTGAGCCGGGGCAGGTCAGGGAGCAGAGGCACGACGACCGTCTGCATGACGGCCATGAGGGTGCCGCCGAAGGCGAGCGCCGGGATGGTGAGCCGTTCCCGCAGGCTCCCGGAACCACCGGCCGGGGGCCCGCCGACCGGGGCGGACGGGTCGGATATCGGGGCGGACGACGCCATGGGCACTCCAGTGGCCGACACAGGAAAGCATGAGGGTGAATGACAATTCACCCTATCGGTGAATGGCCATTCACCCAACTCCGGCATCGGTTCGCTGCGGCTGCTCGCGGCCGGACAGCACCCTCGCGTGCACGCTCCGCGCGACCTTCGGGCCCAGCCAGCGCTTGAGCCGTCGCAGCGCCTGCGACTGCGCCGCCGCGCGGTCGATCCGGTAGTAGAGCTGGGGCGGCACGTAGGGCAGCAGGGGCGAGTGGCGCTGGCCGAGCAGGGCGAACATCCGCTCCGGGGGCAGGTCGATGTACCGGGTCAGGTTCTCGTACCACTGGGCGCTGTAGCGGGCCGCGCTCTGCACGGAGAGCAGGGCCGCCCGGCGTTCGCGCTCGTAGCGGGCCAGGGCCTGCGGGAGTCCGGTGTGGTCGCGCAGCGCGGCGGCGAGCGCCATGGAGTCCTCCAGGGCGAGGGTGGTGCCGGCGCCGATGGAGTAGTGGGTGGTGTGGGCGGCGTCGCCCAGCAGGACGAGGTTGCCGCGGTGCCAGGTGCGGTTGGTGAGGGTGCGGAAGGTCAGCCACTGGGCGCCGCCGTCGCCCGAGGCGCGGCCGAGCAGCGGATGTCCGTCCAGTACGTGGGCGAAGAGCTTCTCCAGCAGGGCCGTCCCCTCGGACTCGCTCACCCGGTCGAGCCCGAGGCCCGTCCAGGTCTCCGGGGCGCATTCGACCACGCAGGTGCTGTGGCCGGGGCCGAAGGGATAGCCGTAGCACCAGATCCAGCCGTGCACGCTCTCCACGAAGGCGAAGGTGAAGGAGTCGAAGACCTTGGTGGTGCCGAGCCAGGTGTAGGTGTTGCGGCCCGCCGTCAGCTCCGTGCCGAAGTGTCCGGCGTGCGCGGTGCGCAGGGCGCTGCGCACCCCGTCGCCGGCCACGACGAGGTCGGCCTCCGGCAACCGGTCGGGGGTGACCTCGTGCGCGAACTCCAGTCGCACCCCGAGCGAGCGGGCGCGGGCGGTGAGGATCTCCAGCAGCCGGTGGCGGCCGATGCCGTGGCCCTCGTCGCCGGGCCTGCGGGTCGACAGGTCCCGCACATGGGCTACGCCCTGGCGCCAGCGGACGGAGCTCTCCTCGACGGCGCGCGCCGACTCGGGGTCGTGGGCGTGGAGCTTGTCGAGCAGTTCGCGCCAGTACGTGACACCCCAGCCGTAGGTGGAGCCCTCGGGGTCGCGCTCGTAGACGGTGATGTCGTGGGACGGGTTCTGCCCCTTCAGCAGGATCGAGAGATACAGGCCGGCGGGCCCGCCTCCGACACAGGCGACCTTCACACGCACCCCTAGGAATTACCCAAAGCGGTCAGTTGACGACGCAGAGTAGCAGCCCGGGCCTCCGGGTTCCGGCCACCCGGATCGCGCCAGTCTCGCGGGGTGAGCCAGGCCACACGCAGGCCAGGCCTCTGCGAAAGATCATCCGAATCCGGCCCGCCGAGGGAAGGATTTCCCCCTTCCGGGGGTCGGAGGGCGCCGGAGACAGCAAGATCATCTTCGTTCAACCTTGCATGACATGTGGCTACTTGTCCTGATCACAGCCAACCGTCCCGAAGCGATTTCTCCCGCTCTGGACCGAACGGATAGGCATACGGGGTCGTCAACCGAACTCACCTGGGAGGTCCCGTATGCCGGAACTCAGCCGACGCCGCGCGCTCACCGCCGCGGCAGCCCTCGCCGCCTCGGCCGGCGCCACGACCGTCACCGCCGCCGGGCAGGCCGCGGCCGTCAGCACCGCCAAACCGGCCGCGGCCGACGCCCACGACCACGGCCTTCCCGAACCCTTCGACGAGGTCTACAAGGGCCGTCGCATACAGGGCCGGGCCGCCGCGGGCGGCCATCACCACGGGGGCGGCCACGGCGACGGATACGCGGTGTTCGTCGACGGCGTGGAACTGCACGTGATGCGCAACGCCGACGGGACCTGGATCAGCGTCGTCAGCCACTACGCCCCGGTGGCCGGTCCGCGCGCCGCCGCGCGCGCCGCGGTCGACGAGCTCCAGGGCGCCCGGCTCGTCCCCTTCCCCGCCAACTGACCGTTCCGCGCGAGCACTTCGGGAGCACCCGCACATGACCGTCCGCAAGAACCAGGCGAGCCTGACCGCCGACGAGAAGCGGCGTTTCGTCGCCACCGTCCTCGAACTCAAGCGCAGCGGCCGCTACGACGCCTTCGTCACCACGCACAACGCCTTCATCGTCGGCGACACCGACAACGGCGAGCGCACCGGCCACCGTTCGCCGTCCTTCCTGCCCTGGCACCGCAGATTCCTGCTGGAGTTCGAGCGGGCGCTCCAGTCGGTGGACCCCTCGGTGGCGCTGCCGTACTGGAACTGGTCCGTCGACCGTTCCGCGCGGGCCTCGCTGTGGGCGCCGGACTTCCTCGGCGGCACCGGACGCAGCCTGGACGGCCGCGTGATGGACGGCCCGTTCGCGGCGGCCGGCGGGAACTGGCCGCTCAACGTCCGGGTGGACGGCCGGACTTATCTGCGGCGCTCACTCGGCACCGGGGTGCGCGAACTGCCGACGCCGGCCGAGGTCGACTCCGTGCTGGCGATGGCGACGTACGACATGGCGCCCTGGAACAGCGGCTCGGACGGCTTCCGCAACCATCTGGAGGGCTGGCGCGGGGTCAATCTGCACAACCGGGTCCATGTCTGGGTCGGCGGTCAGATGGCGACCGGGGTGTCCCCGAACGACCCGGTGTTCTGGCTGCACCACGCGTACATCGACAAGCTGTGGGCCCAGTGGCAGCGCAGGCACCCCGCCTCCGGCTACCTGCCCACCGCCGGGACACCGGACGTCGTCGACCGCGACGAGCGGATGAAGCCCTGGAACGACACGTCCCCGGCCGATCTGCTCGACCACACCGCCCACTACACCTTCGACACCGACTGACCGACCCGACCGACCCGACCGACCCGGTCCACGACGGACGCGGGCGGGGTCCGGTGCACGCACCGGACCCCGCCCGCACCGATCGACATCCCGTGCTCAGCCGGCTGCGGCGGTCCGGCACTCCGGGTGGCCCCAGCCCTGGTCGTTCTTGGCGATCGGCTCGCCGGCCGCGTACGGACGTCCGCACACGCAGCGGCCGGGGAACTTCGCCTTGATCGTCCGCGCGGAGCCGCCGGAGCGCGCCGCGGCGGACTTGCCCGCGGCGGTCTTGCCCGCGGAGCGTGCGGAGGAGGGACGGCGGCGCGAGGCACCGGACGGCGGGGTGTCCGGCGAGGGCGGCGGCTCGGGCGAGCCGAGCGCGCTGCCCGCGGCCTCCTGGACGATCGCCGCCTGGCTGGCGGCGCGGTCGGCAAAGTCGTTGAGCGGGTCGCCGTCGACCTGGTGGGCCGGTACGTACCGGAACTCGACCGAGCGGCCGTCGAGGAGCGCGTCGATGCGTACGACGAGCTCCTGATTGGCGACCGGCTTGCCCGCGGACGTCTTCCAGCCGTTGCGCTTCCAGCCGGGCAGCCAGGTGGTGACCGCCTTCATCGCGTACTGCGAGTCCATCCGGATCTCCAGCGGGAGTCCGGGGTCGGTCGCCGCCAACAGGCGCTCCAGGGACGTGAGTTCGGCGATGTTGTTGGTCGCCCTGCCCAGCGGCCCGGCTTCCCAGCGGGCCGGGGTCTGTGCCTCGTCGGCGACGACCCACGCCCAGCCCGCCGGTCCCGGGTTCCCCTTCGAAGCCCCGTCGCACGCGGCCACCACACGTTCAAGCATGGTCTCGATCATGCCACGCCCGGCCGCCCCTCCGGGTCACGGTGCACCGGCTCACAAGCCCGCCGGATCAGGAGACGTCCGTGCTCTTCGGCATCTCCCCCGCCGTCCTGGTGATGTCGATCACCGAGAAGTTCGCCCCCTGCGGGTCGCTGAGCGCCGCGAACCGGCCGAACGGGCTGTCCATCGGACCGAACCGGAGCACCGCACCGTGCTCGGCGGCCTTGGCGACGGCCTCGTCGCAGTCGGCGACGGTGAAGTAGACGTTGATGTACGAGGGCACCTCGGGCGGGAATTTCGTCCGTCATCCTCATCCGGCCGAGGACGGTCCGGTCGCCGAGGTCGAACATGCGGAAGTCGACCGCGTCGTCCTGCAACTGCTTCGCCGTGTAGGAGAAGACCGCGGGGAGGAACGCGTCCGTCTTCTCGGGCTCACGGGTGAAGACCTCGGCCCAGCAGTAGGCGCCGGGCTCGGCGGTCGCCTCGAAGCCCGTGTGCAGGCCGCCCTGCCAGACGCCGAAGACGGCGCCGCCGGGCTCGCGGGCCAGGCACATGGTGCCGAACTCGCCGACCCGCATCGGCTCCATCAGCACCTCACCGCCGTTCTCCCGGATCCGCGCCGCGGTGGCGGCGGCGTCCGGCGAGGCGAAGTACAGGCACCACTGCGACTGCCCCTCCTGGCCGGGCATGGGAGGTACGACCGCGGCGACCGCCCTGCCGTTCGCGTAGGCCTGGGTGTAGTTGCCGTACTCCGACGTCGACTCGCCGAAGGTCCAGCCGAGGACGTCGCCGTAGAAGGTCTTGGCGCCCTCCACGTCGCCGAACATCGCATCGGCCCAACACGGGGTTCCCTCAGGTGGTACGGCCATGGCTGCGGACCTCTCGGATCGGTGGCGTCGTCCGGTTCCTCACGCTAGCCATCGGCCGGTTTCACCGCGCCCGAACACGCCCCTCCGTTACACACTGGAAGGAACACGGACGAATATCGACAGATATGGACGGAGACGGGCGGACGTGGGCGCTCGCGGGCGGGTGCGGGCACGGACGGGCACAGACGGGCAACACTGCGGAGGACGGAGCGCGCGATGGCGGACGCGACGATGCCGGCCTGGTCGGTGGTCACCCCGGGGCCGCTCGGGGACGGGCCGCTGCGGCTGGTGGAGAAGCCGGTCCCGGTTCCGGCGGACGACGAACTGCTGGTGCGGGTGCGGGCCTGCGGCGTGTGCCGGACCGACCTGCATGTCGCCGAGGGTGATCTGCCGGTACGCAGGGCCGGGGTGACGCCGGGGCACGAGGTGGTCGGCGAGGTGGCGGGCCTCGGCGCGGAGGTGCGCGGCTTCGCGCCGGGCGAGCGGGTGGGCGTGGCCTGGCTGCGCCGCACCGACGGCACCTGCGCGTACTGCGTGCGCGGCGCCGAGAACCTCTGCCCGGCCTCGCGGTACACGGGGTGGGACGCCGACGGGGGCTACGCGCCGTACACCACCGTTCCGGCCGCGTTCGCCCACCGGCTGCCCGCGGACGTCGACGACGTGGCGCTCGCGCCGCTGCTGTGCGCGGGAATCATCGGTTACCGGGCGCTGCGGCGCGCCGCGCTGCCGCCGGGCGGACGGCTCGGGCTCTACGGCTTCGGCGGCAGCGCCCATCTGTGCGCGCAGCTCGCGCTGGCGGAGGGGGCCACCGTGCACGTGCTGACGCGGGGGGCCGCCGCGCGCCGGCTTGCGCTGGAGCTGGGGGCGGCCTCGGCCCGGGACGCCTACGACCTGCCGCCCGAACCTCTGGACAGCGCCGTCCTGTTCGCTCCCGCGGGCGAACTGGTCCCGGTCGCCCTGCGGGCGCTGGACCGGGGCGGGGTGCTGTCGATCGCCGGCATCCATCTGAGCGATGTGCCCGCGCTGCACTACGAGAGCGAGCTGTTCTACGAGAAGGAGGTCCGCAGCGTCACCTCCAACACCCGTGCGGACGCCCGGGAGTTCCTGGCCCTGGCCGCCCGTCACAGGGTGCGCGCGACCACGCACGTCTATCCGCTGTCGCGGGCGGACCGGGCCCTGGCGGACCTCGCGGCGGGACGCTTCGACGGGGCCGCGGTGCTGGTGGACGACCTCTCCTGACCTCTCCTGACCCCTTCGGGCCCCTTGTGGCCTCTCCAAACTCACCGCTCACACTGCCGTTCCGGCGCACGGAAGCTCACAAGACACTCCTTCCGCCTCATTCGGGATGTTTGACCATCTGCTGTGCAAATCCGCCCCTCTTGCGCCGTACCCCTCCGCCGTCCCGGCTGTTTGGCTTGGTCCAGCGCACGGCCCGCCCGGGCACCGACGACCCGTCCGCTCACCCTTGTCCGACTCTTCCGGGAGAGAATGTGTCCACTCCGGACAGCGCCACCGGTCCCGTCACCGACGAGCCCGCACCCGAGCCCTCCGCCGAGGCACCCCTCACCAGTCTCAGCACCCAGGCGGCCCGCCGGCTCGCCACCACCACCAAGTCGGCGCCGCAGATGCAGGCGATCAGCTCGCGCTGGCTGCTGCGCGCGCTGCCGTGGGTGGACGTCAAGGGCGGCACCTACCGGGTGAACCGACGGCTGACGCTGCGGGCCGGCCGGGGGCGGGTGCAGTTCGAGCAGAACGGCGCCGACGACATCAAGGTCGTCCCCCAGACGCTGACCGAGCTGCCGACCCTGCGCGGTTACGGCGACCTGGAGGTCCTCGAGGAGCTCGCCTCCCGCTTCCGGGTCCGCAGGGTGCGCTCCGGCCAGGTCCTGTACGAGGCCGGGCAGCCCATGACGGAGGCCTATCTGGTCGTCCACGGCCGGTTCACCCGGTACACGGCCGGCAAGTACGGCGAGGAGGAGATCCTCGGGGTCGTCAGCGGCGGCGACCAGCTCGGGGACGAGGGCATCGGCCGGCCCGACCCGCTGTGGCTGACCTCGGTACGGGCGGAGACGGAAGGGGTGCTGCTGACCCTGCCCTGGGACGTCGTCATGGACCTCACCGAGCGGGCGCCCTCCCTCGCCGCACACCTGCGGGCCTACGCCGAGCGGCAGGAACGGCCCATGAACCGCAAGGGCGAGGCCGGCGTCCCGCTCCAGGCCGGTCATGTCGGCGAGCCGACGATCGACGGCGGCTTCGTGGACTACGACCTCGCGCCGCGCGAGTACGAACTGTCGCTCACCCAGACCGTGCTGAAGGTCCACACCCGGGTCGCCGACCTCTACAACCAGCCGATGAACCAGACCGAGGAGCAGCTGCGGCTGACCGTCGAGGAGGTCCGCGAGCGCCAGGAGTGGGAGCTGGTCAACAACCGGGAGTTCGGGCTGCTGCACAACGCCGACTACGGGCAGCGCATCAGCACCTTCACCGGCCCGCCGACCCCGGACGACATGGACGAGCTGCTGTCCATGCGCCGCAGGACCAAGCTGTTCCTGGCCCATCCGAAGGCGATCGCCGCCTTCTTCCGGCAGTGCAACCGACGCGGTCTGGTGCCCGGTACCGCGAACGTCGAGGGGCACGAGATCCCGGCCTGGCGGGGTGTGCCGATCTATCCCTGCAACAAGCTCCCGATCAGCGACCGGCACACCAGCAGCATCGTGGCGCTGCGCACCGGGGAGTCCGACCAGGGGGTCGTCGGCCTGTACCAGACCGGCCTGCCGGACGAGTTCCAGCCGGGGCTGAACGTGCGGTTCATGGGGATCGACACCGCCGCGATCATCCGCTACCTGGTCACCGCCTACTACTCGATGGCCATCCTGGTGCCCGACGCGGTGGGCGTCCTGGAGAACGTGCAGCTCGGCCGGACCGCCGACTGACCGCGGGGAGCACGACATGAGCACACCCCCCGGCGGCGGCTTCGCGCTGCCCGGAGCACCCGATCTCGCCGGCTCCCTCACCACCCGGCGCGGCGGGGCGGTCCCCGGCCTCAGACACCGGCCCGTCGCCCCCGCCGACCCCGAGAAGGCCGCGGAGATCGACCGCAGGCTGGAGGAGTGGGCCCGCGCCCTCGACCTGTTCCCCGAGGCCTGGAACGGCGACTTCGCGGGGTTCCAGTTCGGCCGGGCCGTGGTGCTCCAGCACCCGGCGGCGGCCGGCCTGGACCACCTCACCGTCGCGGGCAAGCTGCTGCTGGCCGAGAACATCGTCGACAACTGCTACTGCGAGGAGGACGAGGACAAGGGCGGATCGCGCAGCGGCCTGGGGGGCCGGCTGATCCTGGCCCAGTCGGCGCTCGACCCGTACCACGGCCCGCCCGCGGTCCAGGAGGACTGGCTGCGCGGTATGCAGGCCGACGGGCCGCTGCGGTCGTACCACTGGGCCCTCAAGGAGTACGCCGCCCTCGCCACCCCCTCCCAGACCGACCGTTTCGTGCACGACATCGCGCGGCTGCACCTGGGCTATCTCGCCGAGGCCGCCTGGGGCGAGGCCCGTCACACGCCGCGGGTGTGGGAGTACCTGGTGATGCGGCAGTTCAACAACTTCCGGCCCTGTCTGTCGATCGTCGACGCGGTGGACGGCTACGAACTGCCGGAGGCGGTCTACGCCCGCCCCGAGATCCAGCGCATCACGGTGCTGGCCGCGAACGCGACCACGATCGTCAACGACCTGTACTCCTTCACCAAGGAACTGGCCGACCCCACCCACCTCAACCTGCCCCAGGTCGTCGCCGCCAACGAGCGGTGCGGGCTGAAGGCCGCCTATCTGAGGGCCGTCGGGATCCACAACGAGATCATGGACGCCTTCGAGGCGGAGTCCGCCCTGCTGTCGGCCGGCTCGCCGCTCGTCGAACGCTACGCCCGGAGCCTTTCGGACTGGGTGGCGGGCAACCACGAGTGGCACGCGACCAACACCCACCGCTACCACCTGCCCGACTACTGGTAACACCGACCAGATCACTGATCATGCGTCAGACGCCTCACGAGGAGCCCTACTTGACCACCGTCCCCGCCACCACGACCGCATCGGTGCCCACCCAGTCCACGTACCAGAACCGCGTCGCGGACTACTGGAACGCCGAGGAGAACCCGGTCAATCTCGAACTCGGAAGGCTGGACGACCTCTACCACCACCACTACGGCGTCGGAGCCGTCGACTGGACCGTGGTCGAGGAGAGCGACCCGCTGCGGCGCCAGGACCGCATCACCGCCGAACTGCACCGCCTGGAGCACGCCCAGGCCGAGATCCTGGCCGGCCGGCTCGGCCCCCTCACCCCCGCCGACCGTGTCTTCGACGCCGGCTGCGGCCGCGGCGGCGGCAGCGTGGTGGCGCACCTGCGCTACGGCTGCCGCACGGACGGCGTGACGATCTCCGCCAAGCAGGCCGCGTTCGCCAACGAGCAGGCCCGCAAGCGCGGTGTCGACGACCTGGTGCGCTACCACCACCGCAACATGCTCGACACCGGCCTGGAGACCGGCGCCTACGCCGCGTCGTGGAACAACGAGTCCACCATGTACGTCGAGCTGGACCAGCTCTTCGCCGAGCACGCCCGCCTGCTGCGCCGCGGCGGCCGCTACGTGGTCATCACCGGCTGCTACAACGACACCTACGGGCAGGCCTCCCGCGAGGTGTCGCTCATCAACGCCCACTACATCTGCGACATCCATCCGCGGTCGGCGTACTTCCGGGCCATGGCGCGCAACCGGCTCGTGCCCGTCCACGTGGAGGACCTCACCGAGGCGACGATCCCCTACTGGGATCTGCGCCGGCAGGCCCCCCATCTGGTCACGGGCATCGAGGAGACCTTCCTGTCCGCGTACCGCAACGGCAGCTTCCAGTACCTGATGATCGTGGCCGACCGCGTCTGAGTCCCGGCCCGTCGGTCCCGGCCCCGGGGTGTCCCGCCCCCCGGGGCCGTCCGGCGTGCGACCGCGGCCGGTTCACTCGCCCGCGTGGGCCCGGTCCAGGGCGGCGATGTCGAGCTTGCCCATGGAGAGCATCAGCCGGGTCGTACGGGCCGCCTTCTGCGGGTCGGGGTCACCGATCATGTCGATGAGGCGGTCGGGGATGACCTGCCAGGACAGGCCGTACCGGTCCTTGAGCCAGCCGCAGGAGCCCGGTTCGCCGCCGTCCTCGGTGAGCCTGGTCCAGTAGTGGTCGACCTCCGCCTGGTCCGCGCAGTGGATCTGGAAGGAGACCGACTCGTTGAAGGTGAACTGCGGGCCGCCGTTGAGCGCGACGAACCGCTGCCCGTTGGCGGTGAACTCCACGGCCAGCACGGTACCGGCCGGGCCGGGTCCGGCGTCGTTGGTGTAGCCGGTCCGGACGATGCCGGAGTTCTTGAAGATCGACACGTAGTAGTGGGCGGCCTCCTCCGCCTGCCCGTCGAACCACAGGCACGTGGTGAATCCGTCGGTGGTCATGCGCACCTCCTGGAGCGTGGAACCCGGTTCACCAGTGTCGACCGGAGGCGGCCGCGAAACTCATCGGCCGGGCGGCGGTCTGCTCCGACCGGCCCGGCCGCCGTACGGAACGGCGTCGACGGCCGTCCTGGGCCGGGAGCTCTGCCGACGGCGAATCTGCCGCGGGCCGATAAATCCCCGGGCGCACCCGTGCCCGGCCGAGAGTGGGGAGCGCGGTACGGCCGACCGGCCGCGCCCGACGGACGACCCTCAGGAGGGCCGATGTCCCCACTCACCCCGGCACCCCGGCAGACCTGGCCGCCGTACGCCCAGGAGGGCGACACCCCGGTGACCCGGTTCGACGACCATCTGGCATCGCAGTTGCTCGCGCAGCGGATCGTCCTGCTGGGCACCCAGGTCGACGAGGTCTCCGCGAACCGGGTCTGCGCCCAGTTGCTGATCCTGTCGGCGGAGGACCCCCGCACCGACATCAGCCTGTACATCAACAGCCCCGGCGGGTCCGTGCACGCGGGCCTGGCCATCTACGACACCATGCGGCTGATCCCAAACGACGTCGGCACGCTCGCGATGGGGTTCGCCGCCAGCATGGGGCAGTTCCTGCTGAGCGTCGGCGCGCCCGGCAAGCGGCACGCCCTGCCGCACGCGCGGATCATGATGCACCAGCCGTCGGCCGGGATCGGCGGCACCACCGCGGACATCGAGATCCAGGCGGACAACCTGGAGTTCACCAAGCGGACCATCGAACGGATCACCGCCGAGCACACCGGCCAGAGTCCGGAGACCATCGCCCGGGACGGCGACCGGGACCGCTGGTTCACGGCCGAGGAGGCCAAGGAGTACGGCATGGTGGACGGCGTCGTGGAGTCCCTCGCGGACGTGCGCCCGGCCGCCGCACGGCGAAGGATCGGACTCTGACGTGGGGACGTACACGATTCCGAACGTCGTCGAGCGCACCCCGCAGGGCGAGCGGTCCTACGACGTGTTCAGCCGGCTGCTGTCGGAGCGGATCGTCTTCCTCGGCACCGAGATCGACGACGGCGTCGCCAACGTCGTCATCGCCCAGCTCCTCCATCTGGAGTCCTCCGCGCCGGAGAGCGAGATCGCGATCTACATCAACTCCCCCGGCGGCTCGTTCACCTCGCTGATGGCGATCTACGACACGATGACGTTCGTGCAGGCGCCGATCTCGACGTTCTGCGTCGGGCAGGCGGCCTCCACCGCGGCCGTCCTGCTGGCCGGCGGCGATCCGGGGCGGCGGTTCGTGCTGGAGCACGCGCGGGTGCTGCTCGGGCAGCCCGCCAGCGGCGGTCGGCAGGGCATGGTCTCCGACCTCGCCCTCCAGGCCAAGGAGATGGTCCGGATCCGCGCCCAGGTGGAGGAGGTGCTGTCCCGGCACACCCGCCACGACATCCCTACGCTGCGCGCGGACATGGACCGGGACAAGGTGTTCACCGCGCCGGAGGCGGTGGCCTACGGCCTGGCGGACGAGGTGCTGAGCCGCCGCCGGACGGGCTGACGGCGGGCCGTCGTGCCGAGCCGCCGCCGGACCGTCCGGCGGCGGGTCGTCAGGCGGCGGGTCGTCAGGCGGCGGGTCGTCAGGCGGCGGGTCGTCAGGCCGCCAGGCAGAGTCCGCCGTGCGGCGCGCGGGGCGTCGGGCGGCCGGCACGGGACTGCCGGCCGAGTTCCCGGTGCGCCAGCGACAGCAGGTCGCCGAGGCCCAGGCCGAGAGCGTGGGCGGCGGCCGCGAGGACCTCCGAGGAGGCCTCCTTGCGGCCGCGTTCCACCTCGGACAGGTACGGCATGGAGATCCGGGCCTGTTCGGCCACGTCCTTGAGCGTGCGCTCCTGGGCGAGACGTTCGCGGCGCAGCACGTCGCCGATCAGGTCCCGCCACAGCGGTTCCCTGGCAGCGGGCGGTCGGGCCGACGAGGGGGCCGGGGATGCCGGGGCCGTCGGGGGTGCCGACGACGGCCGGACGGTGCGCGGGCGCAACGGGATGACGCGGGCTTCGTTCGGCGCTTGGCTGCTCACCCTCCCAGCCTAGGAGCACGGGCGGCGGCGGGAAGCGTACGGCGTTGCGCCCTCGGTGGAATCGGACAAAGCGCCTCCGGCCGCGCCGCGTTCGCGCTCCGTCCCGGGCGCGCCGCCGACACCGGACGTCCACTTCCTCCGCACGTCGTGTGCATGGCACGGCGCACCCCGGGTACGCGGATTTCAGAGGGGCCGCCGGTGCCGCTGTCCGGTGGTCGATCGGTGGTCGAGGAGACCGACGTGGTCGAGGAGACCTGCCGGGTCGAGGAGACCGACGGGAACCGTCGCTTTCGTGGGGAGGGATGGGATGCCCACCGCCGTGATCGGGTTGATCGGGCCGCAGGCACGACGCGGGGCGCGGAACACCGGGGTGGCGGGGGCGCGACCGTTCAGTCCGCGCTCAGTCCCAGCACCGCGCGCACCCGCTTGCCGACCGGCACCCGCTCGGCGGTGACCTGGCGCGCCAGCGCGTGGACGATCTCCAGGCCGTGCCGGCCCACGCGCTGGGGGTCCCGGGGGAAGCGCAGCGGCAGGGCCGCGCTGCTGTCGTAGACGCTCACGGCGATCGTGGCGTCCGTGCCCTCCAGCTCCAGGATGTACGGTCCGTTGCTGTGCCGGTCGGCGTTGGTGACCAGTTCGCTCACCACCAGCAGCAGCGCGCCGCTCGTGCGTTCGCCGATCGTGGCACACCACTCGGTCCGCAGCTGCTCGACGAAGAGCGTGGCGAAAGAACGCGCTTCCGCTATGCAACCGGGCTCGCCGGTGAAGTGGGTCGCCCGCCGTAGCGGTTCCACGGGTACGTCGAAGCCGGTCGGTATCACTGCCCCGCCCAGGTGCTCGGTCATGCGGTTCTCTCTCGGAAGCCGGACTGGCCGGACGCTGCTGCACCTGTGCTCGTACCCCGCGGGACGCCCCGCACTCCCCGGGACCGCCCGGCTCTTCGGGGTACCTCCGTGCGAGCGCGGCGGTCTTCGTCGACGGCGACCGCGGGAGGCGCGTCCGGGGGCGGGGCCCGGGGAGCGTCGAGGGTGGGGCCGGCGGACGCGGACGGCCCTCCCGGCGCGCGGCCGCCGGTGCGGCTGCATAGCGTGGCAGGGTGAGCCGGCGAACCCCCTCCGAGCAGGCGGTCGCCCGTCCCGGCTGGGTACGGGCCGCCGTGACGGTGCTGGCCGGGCTGGTCGCCATGGCAGTGGTGTCCGCGCTCGGGCTGTGGGCGGCGGGCGCGACGGACCTGCCGGACGGAGCCTTCCCGCGGGTGGTGGCGGCGACGGTGGTGAGCGCCGTCGGCGGCAGTGTCGAGCTGTCCGGGAACGTCGGGTCGCTCGCCGAGAGCCGGGCGGGACTGACGGCGACCCCGCTGTCGGTCACCCTCGTCGGAGCGCTCGTCGTGGGCGCCGGTTTCCTGTGGCCGCTGCGGCACCGCGTCGTCACCACGGTCGCCGAGCCGGCCTGGTGGGCCGCGCGGATCGCCGTGCTGTGGCTGCTCGGTCTGCTCGGGCTGGCGCTGGGCGCCCGGCAGAGCTTCGCGATTCCCCTGGGCGAGGGGACGCTCGGCGACCTCGGTGACCTGTTCGGCCTGGAGCCCCGGATGGGTTTCGCCGCGAACGTGCCGTTGACGCTCGCCCTGGGCCTGCTGTGGCTGGCCGTCGTGCTCTTCCTGGCCCTGCTGGTGCCGCGGGCCGCCCCGCTGCCGGCCCGGCTGCTGCGATTCCAGCAGCCGGTGCGGCCTGCCGCGTACGCCATGGTCGTGCTGCTGCTGTCCAGTGTCGTCGTCGGGGCCTGTGTCGCCTTGGTGGTGGCGGCGACCCGGGGACATCCGGCCGAGACCTTCGCCGTGATACTGCTCGGCCTGCCCAACATCGTCTGGATCGCGCTCACCATCGGGATGGGGGCCACCTGGGACGGGCGGGTGCAGGGTCCGTTCCGGCTGCCGCTGCCGCCCGAGGGGGACCGGGCGCTGCGCACCCCGGACGGTGCCACGCTCGACCTGGGCACGCTGACCGACCTCGACGGCCGGTACTGGTGGCTCCTGGTCGCCGCCGTCGTACTGCTGCTGACGGCGGCGTTCGTGCTGGCGGCGTGTTCACCGGCCCGGACACGGGTCTGGCAGCTCGCCGTGCGGACGGCGGTCGCGCTCGCCCTCACCGTCCTGCTGATCTGTCTGGGGTGCCGGGTCTCCGCGTACTACGGCCTGTCCCTGCTCGGCGTCGGCGACCTGGGCGGCAACCTGTCCGGGGTCCTGCTCGTGCGACCGCAGGTGTGGACGGCGCTCGGCCTGGCCCTGCTCTGGGGGCTGGTCACCGGATTTCTCGGCGGTCTGCCCGCCCGCCGGCTGCGCCGGTCCGGCGAAGCGCCGCGGTCCGGCCCCTCCCCCTGACCATTCGGGCGCCGGGCGTCAGGCGACCGGCATGACGAGCACCGGGGCGGCCCGCTGCATCCGCAGTGCGTCGACGGACTCGGCGAGCAGTTCGTACTCGGTGGTGTCGTCGCTGGTGGCGATCCGCACCAGCCGCCCGTCGGCCAGTTCCTCGGCGACCAGTTCCTGTCGTTCCACGTCGGCGCACCAGGCGCGCAGCAGTGCGGGCACGTCGGGCGCGCTCTCCGCGACCGGGACGAGTGAGCTCGGCGGGAAGTGCGGACTCTCCGGCTGCGGGTCGAGCCGCTCGGCGATCCAGGAGGCCCGGTCACGCAGCCACCACAGCGCCAGGGCGAGAGTGGGCGCCCGGTAGGTGCCGAGCGGTACGCCGATCCGCCTCCCGTCGCACATGCCGTAGGCGGTGACGTGGCACAGGAATTCGTCGTGCACGGTTCTCTCCCCCGTAGCGTCTCTCGCTTGCCGGTCGGGCCTCGCTTTCCGTGCGGCTCGTGTATGAAGAACTGTCCCTGACATTCGAGTATGTTGACTACTGAAACACTGTCACCATGACTTTCCGGCCACTCTCTTGGCATATTCACCGCACCGTTTGGCCGAAACGCGACGGGCAGTCCGTTTTCCTCCGACCGTGATCTCCGACCATGGCGAGAACAGTCCGATAACCGTGACAGGAATCATGGCGAGAACCGCTACGGCGGCATCGCGCCCACCGGGCGCCGGAGGCCGGATCACGGCCGTTTCCGGATCTCCGGACCGCTGCTCACCGGGCATGACACCCAGTGCGGCGACGAGTTCCACCGCGCTCGACGGGCTATCGGCGATCTCCCGAAATGGAGACCTCCGGGATCTCCGCGAGCGCAGGACATCAGGGGTCCGGCGGGGAAAGCGGATGCGGAATTCGGCGTGGCACTTCGCCGTGGAAGCACACCGGTGCCACCGCGGGATCCGTAGCGCACCGGCCCGGATCCGTCGAATTCCGCAGCATCCGAGAACCGGCCAAGATCCGCGGAATGATCGGGGGACGTCGTTTCGGAATTTCGCGCTCGGTCGATCTCCTGGATCTACGGGATCTACGGGATCTACGGGATCTCCAGGAAGCAGGCAGGCCGGCGGTGTCGGGATACCGCCGGCCTGTCCCGCTCCCGTCCCGGGAGATGTTCCTCCCGAAGCGCTACGACTTGAGGACCGCGTCGATCCGGGCCAGTTCCTCCGCGTCGAAGTCGAGGTTGCGGATGGCGCCGACGCAGTCCTCCACCTGCTGCGGGCTGCTCGCGCCGACCAGGGCGGAGGTCACCCGTCCGCCGCGCAGCACCCAGGCCAGGGCCAGCTGGGCCAGGCTCTGGCCACGGGACTTGGCGATCTCGTCGAGCGCGCGCAGCCGGGCCACCAGGTCCTCGGTGACCGCGTCCGAGTTCAGGAAGGGGCTGTCGCTCGCGGCCCGCGAACCCTCCGGAATGCCGTCCAGGTAGCGGCCGGTCAGCAGGCCCTGTTCCAGCGGGGAGAAGACGATGGACCCGACCTGGAGCTCGTCCAGCGCGTCCAGCACGCCCTCCGTCTCGGGGCGCCGGTCCAGCATCGAGTAGCGCGGCTGGTGGATCAGCAGCGGGGTGCCGAGCTCGCCGAGGATGCGGGCGGCCTCCCGGGTCTGCTCGGCGGAGTAGTTGGAGATGCCGACGTACAGCGCCTTGCCCTGCTGCACCGCGGAGTGCAGCGCGCCCATCGTCTCCTCCAGCGGAGTCTCCGGGTCGGGGCGGTGCGAGTAGAAGATGTCGACGTAGTCCAGGCCCATCCGGGTGAGGCTCTGGTCCAGCGAGGACAGCAGGTACTTGCGGGAGCCCCATTCGCCGTACGGGCCCGGCCACATCAGGTATCCGGCCTTGGTGGAGACCACCAGCTCGTCGCGGTGGGCGGCGAAGTCCGCCCGCAGCGCCTCGCCGAAGGCCGACTCGGCGGCGCCGGGCGGCGGGCCGTAGTTGTTGGCCAGGTCGAAGTGGGTGACGCCGAGGTCGAAGGCGCGGCGCAGGATGGCCCGCTGGGTCTGTACCGGGCGGTCCGGGCCGAAGTTGTGCCACAGGCCGAGCGACAGCGCGGGGAGCTTGAGGCCGCTGCGTCCGGTGCGCCGGTAGGGCATGTCCGCGTAACGGTCGGGGTGTGCGGTGTACAACGCGACTCCATCAGGGGTTGGCACGGTGATCGGTTCAGGGAACCGGTACCCACTCTCGCCTGCGCCGCGGGCAGTGGTCCAACAGAAGAATCCGATGGAATTCAGCGGATACGCTTCTCAATCATGGAACTGCGCCACCTCCAGCACTTCGTCGCCGTCGCCGAGGACCAGCATTTCACCCGGGCCGCCGAGCGCCTGCTGGTCTCCCAGTCGGGTCTGTCGGCCTCGATCCGGGCGCTGGAGCGGGAACTGCGGGCCCCGCTGTTCGTACGTACCACCCGCCGGGTGACCCTGACGGAGGCCGGGCGGGCGCTGCTCGCCGAGGCGGAACGGATCCTGGCACAGGTCAGGGCCGCGCACGAGGCGGTGGCGGCGGTGCAGGGCGTGCTGCGCGGCACCCTGGCGCTGGGCACGGAGCAGTGCATCGCGGGGGTGAACGTGGCGGCCCTGCTCGCCGCCTTCCGGCGCCGTCACCCGGACGTGGAGATCCGGCTGCGGCAGGCGGGGTCGGGCGCGCTGGCCGAGGAGGTGGCGGCCGGGCGGCTGGACCTGGCCTTCGCCTACCGCACCCAGGCCGACACCGACCAGCTCCGTTCGGTGTCCCTGGCCGGGGAGCCGATGACCCTGCTGTGCCATCCGGCCCACCCGCTGGCGGTCGCGGGCGCGGCGGTGACCCCGCAGGACGTCGGCGGCGAGGTCTTCGTCGACTTCCACCCGGACTGGGGCCCGCGCCGCACCACCGACGCCGCGTTCGCCGAGGCCGGGCTGCGGCGGACCGTCGCGCTGGAGGTCAACGACGTGCACAGCCTGCTGGACCTGATCGACGAGAACCTCGGCGTCGCGGTCGTGCCACGCCACTTCCGGCACAAGCGGGCGTCGCTCACCGCGCTGCCGCTGAAGGGCACCGGCGAGACGGTGTACGAGAGCGCCGCCCTGCTGCCGCCCGCGCAGGGCACCAGTCCCGCGGCGCGGGCCCTGATGGCGCTGCTGGAAACGGGGGGCGCCTGAGCGGGGACTGGGTGATGGTGGACGTATGCAAGCAAAGGACGTCCTCATCGACGCGTACGGCCGCATCCGGGAAGAGGTCCACTCCGTGGTCGAGGGGCTGGGCTCGGAAGACCTCAACGCCCGGCCCGGCCCACAGGCCAATTCCGTCGCCTGGCTGGTCTGGCACCTCACCCGGGTGCAGGACGACCACCTCGCCGACGCCTTCGGGCTGGAGCAGGTGTGGCTGTCACAGAAGTGGGAGAAGCGTTTCGGCCTCGACCTGCCGCGCCTCGACACGGGGTACGGCCACACCTCGGCGCAGGTCGCCGAGGTGCGGGTCGACTCCGCCCAACTGCTGACCGGCTACTACGACGCCGTGCACGAGCAGAGCCTGACGGCCCTGCGCGGGGTGGCCGCGAAGGATCTGGAGCAGGTAGTCGACACCCGGTGGGACCCGCCGGTCACGCTGGGCGTGCGGCTGGTCAGCGTCCTGTCCGACGATCTCCAGCACGTCGGACAGGCCGCCTACGTCCGCGGGCTGCTTCAGAGCGCGGCCGCGTAACCCGGCAGGACGACGTCCTCGATCAGGGCCCTGCGCTCGTCGAACGGGATGAACGCGCTCTTGAGGGCGTTCACCGTGACCGTGCGCAGGTCCTCGACGCCCCAGCCCGCCTGCTCGACCAGCAGCGTCATCTCGCGGGTCATCGTCGTGCCGGAGACCAGCCGGTTGTCGGTGTTGAGGGTGACCCGGAAGCCCAGGTCCTTCAGCGCGGTGATCGGGTGCTCGGCGATCGAGGTGGCGGCGCCGGTCTGGAGGTTGGACGTCGGGCACATCTCCAGGGCGATACGGCGGTCGCGCACCCAGCCGGCCAGCCGGCCGAGCTTGCCGTCGACGATGTCCTCGGTGAGGCGCACGCCGTGGCCGATGCGCTGGGCGCCGCACACCTGGAGGGCCTGGTGGATGCTGGGCAGGCCGTGGGCCTCGCCGGCGTGGATGGTGAACGGCACGCTCTCGCGGCGCAGGTGCTCGAAGGCGGCCAGGTGGTCGGCGGGCGGGAAGCCGTCCTCGGCGCCCGCGATGTCGAAGCCGACGACCCCGGCGTCGCGGTAGGCGACGGCCAGGTCGGCGGCCTCGCGGACCCGGTCGAACATGCGCATGCCGCACAGCAGGGTGCCGACCCGGACGGGGGTTCCCGCGGCGGCCGCCTTGGCCATGCCCGCGGCAAGGCCCTCCTGGACGGTCTCCACGACCTCGCTCATCGTCAGCCCGCCCCGGGTGTTCAGCTCGGGGGCGTAGCGCACCTCGGCGTAGACGACGCTGTCGGCGGCGAGGTCCAGGACGTACTCCTCGGCGACGCGCAGCAGGCCCTCGCGGTTCTGCATCACGGCGAGGGTGTGTTCGAAGGTGGCGATGTAGCGGACCAGGTCGCCGGAGTTGGCCGCGTCGTAGTACCAGGCGGCGAGCGCGTCGGGGTCGGTGGTCGGCAGGGTGTGGCCGATCCCGGCCGCGAGCTCCACCACGGTGGCGGGGCGCAGGCCGCCGTCGAGGTGGTCGTGCAGGACGGCCTTGGGCAGGCGGCGGATCACTTCGGCATCTACGCGCGTAGCAGTCATGGCGGATCTTTCCTCGGAGCGAGTCTTGGGCAAGCGGTTCGAAGCGGCGGACGGGTCCGCGGGGGAAGCGGGTACGACAAGGGGAGCCGCGACGGGAGGGCCGGGGCGGAAGAAGGTACGGCGGGAGGAGCCGTGACGGATCAGGTGCGGCGAGCGGAGGCTCAGCCGGCGGGCTGGAGCAGGTCCCAGCGGTTGCCGTACAGGTCCTCGAAGACCGCCACCGAGCCGTACGGCTCGTGGCGCGGCTCCTCCAGGAAGGTCACGCCCGCGGCGAGCATCCGCGCGTGGTCGCGGGCGAAGTCGTCGGTGTGCAGGAAGAACCCGACCCGCCCGCCCGTCTGGTCGCCGACCCGGCCGCGCTGCGCGTCGTCCTTGGCCCGGGCCAGCAGCAGCGCGGTGCCGGGCCCTTCGGCGCCGTTCGCCCCGAGTTCCACGACGACCCAGCGCGAACCGTCGGGGCGCGGGGCGTCCTCGACGAGGTCGAATCCGAGCGCCTGCGTGTAGAAGCGGATCGCCTCGTCGTAGTCGTCGACGACGAGGGTGACCAGGGCGATGCGTCTCATCGGGGCCTTTCGGTACGAGCGATTGACGGGTGAGGTTATACGTAAAACTCCGTGCACGCCAGTCACCCGGCCCGGCTCGTCCGGCCCGGCGTAGGTCCGCGGGCCGGGAGACGATCCGCCTCCGGCCCGAGGCACGGCGAGGAGGTCGCCCGCTAGCGTCCCCACCATGATGATCACCGGCGCACCTCGCACCCTCGAACAGCGCAAGCACGACGTACGGGACCGGCTGGAGCGGGAGCGGGACGTCTGGGTCGCCACCGCGGACGCCGACGGGCTGCCGTGTCTGGTGGCCCTGTGGTTCGTCTGGGACGGCGAGGCGCTGTGGCTGTCCACCAGACCGGCCAACCCGACCGGCCGCAATCTGCGCCACGGCCGGCGGGCCCGGCTGGCGTTCGGGGACACCGAGGACGTCGTCCTCGTGGACGGTGACGTGGAGACGTTCGCCGCGGCGGACGTGCCGCGGACGGCGGCGGACGCGTTCCGGACGAAGACCGGGTGGGACCCTCGCACGGACTCCGCGGTGTACGCCTACTTCCGGGTGCGTCCGCGCGCGGTGCAGGCCTGGCGCGGGGTGTCCGAGCTGCCCGGCCGGCATCTCATGCGGGACGGCGTCTGGGCCGCCTGATCACCCGGCCCGGTCGGCCGCCCCCTCGACCGGTGCTCAGCGGTTCCGTGCGCCCGTCGGCCCGCCGCGCCTGCGTTCGAGGTGGGCGCGCTCCGCCGCGCTGTCGGTGAGCGCGATCGCCGCCTCGTACGCCTGGACCGCCTCGGCGGTCCGGCCCAGGCGGCGCAGCAGGTCGGCGCGGACCGCGTGGAAGACGTGGTAGCCGTCGAGGCCGAGGCCGTCCAGCAGCTCCAGGGCGGGTCCCGGGCCGTGGACCTCGGCGACGGCGACGGCCCGGTTCAGGGCGACGACCGGGCCGGGTGCGAGGGCCGCGAGCAGGTCGTAGAGGCGCAGGATCTGTCCCCAGTCGGTGGCCTCGACGGTCGGCGCGTCGCTGTGCACGGCCTGGACGGCGGCCTGGACCTGGTACAGGCCGGGACGGTCGCGGCGCAGGCAGCGGCGTACCAGGTCCTGTCCCTCGGCGATCAGCCCGGCGTCCCACCGGGCCCGGTCCTGCTCGGGCAGCAGGACCGGGGCGCCGCCCGCGTCGAACCGGGCCGGACGGCGGGACTCGATCAGCAGCATCAGCGCCAGCAGGCCGGTGACCTCGGGCTCGTCCGGCATCAGTTCCGCCAGGAGACGGCCGAGACGGACGGCTTCGGCGCACAGCCCGGGATCTCCGGTGTATCCCTCGTTGAAGATCAGGTAGACCACGGCCAGCACGCCCTTGAGCCGGTCCGGGAGGTCCGCGTCACGGGGCACGCGGTACGGGATCCGGGCGTCGCGGATCTTGGCCTTGGCGCGGACCAGGCGCTGGGCCATCGTCGGCTCGGGCACGAGGAAGGCGCGGGCGATCTGCGCGGTGGTGAGTCCGCCGAGCAGACGCAGGGTCAGGGCCACCTGGACGCGGGGAGCGAGCGCGGGATGGCAGCAGGTGAAGATCAGCCGGAGCCGGTCGTCGCGCACGGGTCCCTCCTCGGAAGGCGGATCGGCGGCGTACAGCCGGGCGGCCTCGGCCTGCCGGGCGTCCCGGGTGGACTCGCGGCGCACCCGGTCGACGGCCCGGTTGCGCGCGGTGGTGATGATCCAGCCCGCGGGGCTCGGCGGCACCCCCGTCTCCGGCCAGCTGCGCACGGCCGTGGTGAACGCGTCCTGGACGGCCTCCTCGGCGAGGTCGATGTCACCGAGGAAGCGGACGAGGACGGCGACCGCGCGGCCGTACTCCGCGCGGAAGACCGCCTCGACGTCGGATGGCATCAGGCCTCGCCCATGAACGGGCGCACCTCGATGGGGAGTGTGGTGGCCCAGGTCGCCCGACGGCCCCAGTGCAGGGCCGCGTCCAGGTCGGGGGCCTTGATCAGGCAGATGCCGCCCAGATACTCCTTGCCCTCGGCGTACGGCCCGTCGGTGACCAGGACCTCGTCGCCCCGGGGGCGCAGGACGGTGGCGGTCTCCGTGCCGTGCAGTCCGCCCGCGAAGACCCAGGCGTCCGCCTCACGCAGCTCCTGGTGGAACGTCTCCAGGTTGCGCCGGATCCGCGCCATCCCCTCGGGCGAGGGCGGCTCCCCGTCGGTCGGTGTGATCACGCTGAGCAGGTAGTACTTCATGACGGACTCCTTGGCGTCGTGGGTCGGTCCGGGCGTTTCCCCACCTCCTACACGAACGGCGGGCCGCCGGATCGACATCCCGCGCCGGGACACCGGAAGAATCTCGGCATGACCGTCGCATCGCATCCGCTCGTCACCCGCGCCCGTCTCCTCGCGGACGACGTCCTCGCCCCGCACGCCGAGCGCGTCGACCAGGAGGGCGTGCCCGCGAGCCACATCGAGGCCGTCAAGCGGTCGGGGCTGCTGGGGGTGAGCGCTCCGACGGAGTACGGCGGCTCGTCGGCGCCCGGCGCGGTGGCCCGGGAGACGGCGGAGATCCTGGCCGGGGCGTGCTGTTCGACGTGGTTCGTGCAGACCCAGCACCACACGCCGGTGCTGACCCTGGCCAGGAGCGAACTGCCGGTGCGCGAGCGCCTGTTGGGTCCGCTGGCGCGCGGGGAGCTGCTGTCCGGGGTGGCGTACGCGCACCTGCGCGCGTACCCGCGCACGCCCGTGCGGGTCACCCGGGAACGGGGTGGGTGGCGGTTCGACGGAACGGTGCCCTGGTACACCGGGTGGGGGCTGAACGACGTACTGCTGCTGGCCGGGGTGACCGAGGCCGGCGAGGCGCTGTTCGCCTTCACCGAGGCGCGGGAGCAGCCGGGGCTCCGGGCGTCGCGGCCGATGCGCCTGGCGGCGCTGACCGCCGCGCGCACGGTGTCGCTGGAGCTGGACGGACTGTGGCTGGCCGAGGACGCGGTGGCGTCGCGGACGCCGTACGACCGGTGGGCCGCGGCGGACCGGGTGAGGTCGGCGAACGCCTCACCGGGGGTGTTCGGGGTCGCGCGGGCCGCGCTCGAGCTGCTGGACGACGACGTCGCCGGGCCGCTGCGCGACCGGCTCGACGAGGTGCGGCGCCTGGCCTACGGCCTCGCCGACCTCCCGGCGCCGCACGAACGGCTGGAGGAGCGGCTGGTCCTCAGGGCGCGGGCGTCGGAGGTGCTGCGGGCGGCCACCACGGCCGCGGTGGTGGCGGGCGGCGGACGCGCGATGGCCCTGACCAGCCGTGCTCAACGCCTCGCCAGGGAAGGGCTGTTCCTGCTGGTCCAGGGCCAGACGGAGCGGTCCCGTCAGGCGCATCTGCGCACGCTGGTGGACGGCGCCGGCTGAACGGCGGCCGGGCACCGCGTACGCCGGCCGACACGCCCGTCCGCCGTACCGGTCAGTCGTCGTCGTGGCCGGGGACCACGACGAGGAAGGCGTCCGACTTCAGATCCATGACCACGGTGGCGGGCTCGCCCTGTGCGCGGCGGGCCGCCGCGTACTCCTCCGCGGGCCAGGAGCCTCGCGGGGCTCCCGCGGGAAAGCGCTGCAACACCTTCGCGACCATGGCGGCGGACACCTCCGAATTCGACCGTGAGAACCGTAAGGACCGCCTGCCCCCGATCGGCGCGACCATGTGCGCCGACCGGGGGCGGGTCCCGTACCGGGCCGGGGAAGGGGGCTCGTACCGGGCCGGGGAAGGGGGCTCGTACCGGGCCGGGGAAGGGGGCTCGTACCGGGCCGTCAGCGCGGCGCGTGCTCCTGCGACTTCGGCGCGGGGTCCGCCGGGTCGAGCGGTCCGCCGTCCGCGGCCTGCCCGTCGTCCGCGGCGGGAGTCCGGCTCAGCCGTCCCGGCCACCACGCCCTGGCCCCGATGTCCAGCACCAGGGCGGGGACCAGGAGCGAGCGCACCACGAGGGTGTCGAGCAGGACGCCGAAGGCGACGATGAAGGCGATCTGCACCAGGAAGGCGAGCGGGATGACCCCGAGGGCGGCGAAGGTCGCGGCGAGCACCACGCCCGCGGAGGTGATGACCCCGCCGGTGCTGACCAGGCCGCGCAGCACGCCCTGGCGCACTCCGTGCCGCATCGACTCCTCCCGGACCCGGGACATCAGGAAGATGTTGTAGTCGACGCCCAGGGCGACCAGGAACACGAACCCGTACAGCGGGACCGACGCCTCCGTGCCGGAGAAGCCGAACACATGGCGGAAGACGAGGGCCGAGACACCCAGTGTGGCCAGGAAGTTGAGCGCCACGGTGGCCACGAGCAGCGCCGGCATCAGCAGCGAGCGCAGCAGCACCGTCAGGATGACGAAGATGATGACGAGGACCACGGGGACGATGAGGCCCCGGTCGCGCTCGGCGGTGCGCAGGGTGTCGTACTGCTGGGCGGTGTAGCCGCCGACGACGGCGTGCGCGCCGGGGACCGCGTGCAGGGTGGTGCGCAGCCGCGCGACGGTCCGCTTGGCCTCGTCGCTGTCCGCGGCGGAGGTGAGGGTGACGTCGACGAGCACCCGTCCGTCGACGACCAGGGCCTTGCCGCCGGGGCGGCCCAAGCTCGCCACACCGGCGGCGGAGTCGACACCCTCGGTGTCCTCGGCCGCCGCGACCACCCGGTCCAGCGCCGGGGCGTCGGCGACGACCACCGTCGGGTTGCCGGAACCGCCGGGAAAGTGTTCGCCGAGGGACTTCTGGGCGGCGACGGAGGGGACGTCGTTGACGAAGATCTCGTTCTGGGGGACGCCTCGGGCGCTGAGGGTCGGGGCGAACGCGGCGCACGCCAGCAGCCCGACGAGGGAGACCGCCCAGACCTTGCGGGGCGCCCGGTCGACCAGCTGCGCGACCCGGTGCCACACTCCCGCCCCGGCCCCGGGGCCCCGGGCGGGCCGCGGCTTCGCGGGCCAGTAGGCTGCACGGCCCAGCAGGACGAGGGCCGCGGGCAGGAACGTCAGGGCACTGAGCGCGGCGCAGCAGATGCCGATGGCGCCGACCGGTCCGAGCGCCCGGTTGTTGGTGAGGTCGCTGAACAGCAGGGCGAGCAGCGCGAGGGCCACGGTGGCCGCGCTGGCGACGACGGCGCCCCAGGACTGCCGCAGCGCGGCCCGTACGGCCGTGGACCGGTCCTTGCCCAGGGCGAGTTCCTCGCGGAAGCGGGCGGTCACGAGCAGGGCGTAGTCGGTGGCGGCCCCGATCACGAGGATGGAGAGGATGCCCTGGATCTGTCCGTCGACGCGGACCACGTCGTGGTCGGCGAGGACGTACACCACCGCGCAGGCGAGCCCCAGCGCGAAGACCGCGCCGAGGATGACGATCAGCGGCAGCAGCAGGCTGCGGTAGACCAGCAGCAGGATCACCAGGACGGTGACCAGGGCCACGACCAGGAGCAGTCCGTCGATCCCGGAGAACGCGTCGGCCAGGTCGGCCTGGCCGGCGGCGGGCCCGGCCAGTTGGACCGTGGTGCCGGGCACGTGTGCCGCGGCGGACCGGATCCGGTCGAGGGTGTCGGGGAGTGCGGCTCCCAGGTCGGGCCGCAGTTGGACGACGGCTTCCAGGGCCGCGCCGTCCGCGGAGGGGATCGCGGGCGACACCCTGCCCACGACGCCGGGCGTGCCGGGGAGCGCGGCCAGCGCACGGTCGGCCGCCGCGCGGCTGTCGGTGATCCGGGCACCCGGAGCGGCGTCGGCGGGGGCGGTCCACAGGACGATCGCCGGCAGCGTCTCGTCCTGCCGGAAGGCCCGCTGTTCGGCTACGACCTCGGTCGACTCGGCGCTGCGCGGCAGGAACGCGGCGCGGTCGTTCGTCGCGACCTCGCCCAGTCGCCCGGCGTAGGGGCCGAGCAGACCGCCGACGCCGAGCCACACGGCGATCAGGACCAGTGGGACGAGCCGGACGAGTCTGCGCGCCCGTCGTGGAGTGGTGGACATGGTTCTCCGTGCTCCGAGGGAAGAGGTGTCTCGACGGTAGATAATCTTAATGAAAAACAATCTTGATGATTGAGATATATCGACCGGCGACGATCGTAGACGACACCCCCCCTTCGGTCGCCCACCGGCCCGCGGATGCACGGACACACAGACTTTCGAACATACGGGCACACGAGCACATGGCCATATGGGCACACAGGCACACAGGCACACAGGCACACGATGGCGCCGGATGTCCGGATGTGCTGACGCGCGAGCCGCCCGTCAGTGTCCGGAATGGGGATCCGTGATCCCGGCGAGTTCCTCGTTCATGGCCGTCAGGAAGCGCAGGACCAGGGCCAGCTCGTCCTCGGTGAAGCGGGACCGGGCGGCCGCGGTGGCGTCCGCCAGCGGACGGAAGTAGGTGCGGGCCGCCGGCAGGGCGCCGGCCGCGTAGTGCAGGTGGACCACCCGGCGGTCGGCGCTCTCCCGGACACGGCGGATGTGTCCCGCGCGCTCCAGCCGGTCCACGCACGCGGTCACCGCTCCCGAGGTGAGCCCGAGGTGCTCGCGCAGCCGCTTCGGGGTCATCGGTCCGTCGGAGTCGAGGATGGCCGCGAGCGCCTGGACGTCCGTCGGGTGCAGTCCCTGCTCCCCCGCGAACCCCTGCATCAGACGGTTGATCTCACCGTTCATCCGGCGCAGCTGGACGCCGAAGGCGGGCAGGTCGCTCGGCATCGCGTCGTCGGGGGACCGCTGTCCCCGCGCGCGCTGCTCCCGGTCGTTCGCTGTGGCCACACGGCCAGCGTATAGAAACCCGAACGCCGCATCCGGAGGGGTCCGGCGCGGGGAAGTGATGCGAGAGGGATCGATCCCGATCGGGGGGCCGCGACGCGAAGGACCGCATGCACATGAACGCAGACGACCCCGGAGCCGGGCTGCGCTGCCTGGTGACCGGTGCCACCGGCTACATCGGCGGCCGGCTCGTCCCGGAACTGCTCGACGCGGGCCACCGGGTGCGTTGTCTGGCCCGCTCCCCCGAGCGGCTGCGCGACCATCCGTGGGTGGACGAGGCGGAGGTGGTGCGCGGCGACGTCACCGACGCCGCGTCCGTCGCCGCCGCCCTGCGGGACATCGACGTCGCCTACTACCTGGTGCACGCCCTGGGCAGCGGCAAGGACTTCGAACGGACGGACCGGGAGGCCGCCCGGGTCTTCGGCGAGCAGGCCAGGGCCGCGGGCGTCCGGCGGATCGTCTTCCTCGGCGCCCTGGCCCCCGCGCAGGTCCCCGAGCACGAGCTCTCGCCGCATCTGCGGTCGCGGGTGGAGGTCGGCCGCATCCTGCTCGCCTCGGGGGTGCCGACGACCGTGCTGCGGGCGGCCGTCATCCTCGGCTCCGGGTCGGCCTCCTTCGAGATGCTGCGCTACCTCACCGAACGCCTCCCGGTGATGGTCACCCCCAGCTGGGTGCACACCCGGATCCAGCCGGTGGCGGTGCGGGACGTGCTGCGCGTCCTGGTCGGCAGCGCCCGGATGCCCGCGGACGTGGGCCGCGCCTTCGACATCGGGGGGCCGGACGTCCTGACGTACCGGGAGATGATGGTGCGCTACGCCGCCGTCGCACACCTGCCGCGCCGTCTCATCGTCTCCGTGCCGATGCTCTCCCCGGGCCTGTCCAGCCACTGGGTCGGCCTGGTCACGCCGGTGCCCGCGGCGATCGCCCGGCCGCTGACCGAGTCGCTGCGGCACGAGGTCGTCTGCCACGAGCACGACATCGTCCGGTACGTCCCCGACCCGCCCGGGCATCCGATCGGCTTCGACGAGGCGGTCCGGCTCGCGCTGCGCCGGGTGCGCGAGGCGAAGGTGACGACCCGGTGGTCGTCCGCGTCCGTGCCCGGCGCCCCGAGCGACCCGCTGCCCACCGACCCGGACTGGGCGGGCGGCAGCCTCTACACCGACGAGCGCGAGCAGCCGGTCGAGGCGTCGTGCGCGGCGCTGTGGCGGGTGATCGAGGGCATCGGGGGCGAGAACGGCTGGTACTCCTTCCCGCTGGCCTGGGCCGTGCGCGGCTGGCTGGACCGGCTGGCCGGCGGGGTCGGGCTGCGCCGCGGCCGCCGGGACGCGGCACGGCTGCGGGTCGGCGACTCGCTGGACTTCTGGCGGGTCGAGGAGATCCAGCCCGGACGGCTGCTGCGGCTGCGCGCCGAGATGCGGCTGCCGGGTCTGGCCTGGCTGGAGATGTACGTGGACGCGGACGGCGACGGCCGCACCCGGTACCGCCAGCGTGCCCTGTTCCATCCGCGCGGGCTGCTCGGCCAGGCCTACTGGTGGAGCGTCTCCCCCTTCCACGCCGTCGTGTTCGGCGGGATGGCCCGCAACATCGCCCGCGCCGCAGAGGCGAGCCCGGTCGGCCACGGCACGGACCGCACACCCCTGGGCTGACGACCGCGACCCCCGCGCCGCCGCCCGCACCCGGGGCCATCCGCGACCCCCGCGCCACCCGGGCCCGGAACCACCCGCGACCCCCGCGCCACCCGCGCCCGGAACCACCCGCGACCCCCGCGCCCCCCGGGCCCGGAACCACCCGCGACCGCCCCGCCACCCGCGCTCAAGGCCACCCGCGTCCACCGCGCCGCCCCGGCTCGAGAACACCCGCATCCACCGGACGTCCCGGGCCGGAAGCACTTCCGCGGCCCCCAAATCTTCTCCGGAGCATGCCTCATGAACGTCTCGGTCGTCCTGTTCACCTGCGACCTCCGTCTGCACGACCATCCGCCGCTGCGCGCCGCCCTCGACGGCGCCCGGCAGGTCGTACCGCTCTTCGTCCGCGATCCGGCCGTGGACGGCGCCGGGTTCGCCGCCGCCAACCGGCTGGCGTTCCTCGCGGACTGCCTCCGGGACCTGGACGCGGGGCTGCGCGAGCGCGGCGGACGGCTCGTCCTGCGCCACGGCGACGTCGTCGAGCAGGTCTGCCGGGCGGCGGCCGAGTCGGACGCCGACGAGGTGCACATGGCGGCCGACGTCAGCGCATTCGCGCAACGGCGGGAGGAACGGCTGCGGGCCGCGCTGGAGGCCCAGGGCGTACGGCTGCACGTGCACGACACGGTGAGCACGGCCGTCCCGCCGGGTGCCGTGACGCCTGCCTCCTCGGACCACTTCGCCGTCTTCACCCCCTACTTCCGGCAGTGGTCGCAGCAGGCGTTGCGCGACACTCTCCGCGCGCCGCGCGCCGTACGGGTCCCGGACGGCGTCGGTTCCGACGAACTGCCCTCCCGGAAGGAACTCACCGCGGTGTCGGAGGGCCTGGCCGAGGGCGGCGAGACGGCGGGCCGGGAGCGGCTCACCGCCTGGCTCCGCCGCGGCGTCGACGCCTACGAGGCCGGCCAGGACGACCTCGGCGGCGACGCGACGTCCCGGCTCTCCCCGCACCTGCACTTCGGCACCCTCTCCCCCGTGGAGGTCGTCAACCGGGCGCGCCGCGCGGGCGGTCCCGGCGCCGAGGCGTTCGTACGACAGCTCGCGTGGCGCGACTTCCACCGCCAGGTGCTCGCCGCGCGCCCGGCCGCCGCCACCGCCGACTACCGCACCAAGCGGGACCGCTGGCGGTCCGAGCGGACGGCGCGGGAGGACGTGGCGGCGTGGCGGGAGGGCCGCACCGGCTATCCGGTGGTCGACGCGGGGATGCGCCAACTCCGGTACGAGGGCTGGATGCACAACCGCTGCCGACTGCTGACGGCGAGTTTCCTCACCAAGACGCTCTACGTCGACTGGCGGGTCGGTGCCCGGCACTTCCTGGACCTGCTGGTCGACGGCGATGTCGCCAACAACCAGCTCAACTGGCAGTGGATGGCGGGGACCGGCACCGACAGCCGTCCCAACCGGGTGCTCAATCCCGTCACCCAGGCCAAGCGGCACGATCCCGACGGGGACTACGTACGCCGGTGGGTGCCCGAACTGGCGGGAATCGAGGGGCCGTCGGTGCACGAGCCGTGGAAACTCCGGGGGCCGGAGCGCGCGGCGCCGGACTACCCGGAGCCGATCGTCGACCTCGCCGAGGGACTCGCCCGCTTCCGGGAGGCCCGCGGACGCGACTGAGTGCGCGGCCGCCCGACGCGTCCGCCGGGCCCTGCGGGCTCATCGGCCGCCGAGCTCACCGGCCGCCGAACCCGCCGAGCTCACCGGACCCGGCGTACAGGCCGGCCAGTATGTCCAGCGCGTCCTTCAGGGTGTTGGGCCTCGCCATCTTGTGGGTGGCCCGGCCGAGCCAGCCGGGGCCGGCGAGCATCATCAGGGGCTGTCTGCGGGCGCCCTTCACGCCCCATTGCGCGGCGGCGACGTGCTGGGCCAGCGGCAGGCTCGCGGAGGACCGCGCCTGGGCCCACAGGACCACGGCCGCGGGCCCCAGCCGGCCGACCGCGGCGAGCAGCGCCTCGGCGGGTACGGCCGCCCCGAACATCCGGGTGGGCACGCCGAGTTCGCCCAGTCCGGCGTTGAGCGCCTCCAGCGGGAGGGTGTGCTGTTCGCCGGGGACGCAGGCGAGCACCACCGGTCCCGGCGCGCCGGGGTCGACGTCCAAGGGCCGGCCGGTGGGCCGGGTGTGCCGGTGCAGGGTGCCGGAGACATGCCAGGACAGCAGGTGCTCGACCTCGACGTACCGGTCTCCCGACGAGGCCCACTTGCGTCCCACCGCGTGCAGCGTCGGCACCATCACCTCCTGCCAGGCGACCGTCAGCCCGTGCTCCTCGACGGCGCGGGCGAGCTGCTCCTGAACCGCGGGGGCGTCGAGCCGGACGGCGGCGCGGGCGAGGCCCCGGCACTCCTGGCGCACGTCGCCGAGGGGCAGCGACCCGGTCGCGGCGGGCACGGTCCGCGCGGCGGGCACGGCCGGGGCGGCGGCCCGGGACGCCGTACCGGCCGCCTCGCCCTGCGCGGCGCGGGCCGCCTCCGCGGGCGGCACCCCGGCGGACGTCAGCCGGCACATCGTCTCCAGCGTCGCCACGTCCTGCCGGGTCCAGCGCCGGTGGCGTCCGTCGGAGCGGGCCGCCGGACCGATGCCGTATCTGCGGTCCCAGGAGCGCAGCGTGGTGGGCGACACCCCCAGTCGGCGGGCCACCGCACCGGTGGTCAGACCCGCGACGGTCGCACCGTCGTTCGATTCCTTGCTCGGGGACTCACCCATGGACCCACTCGGGGTCTCGTCCAGGGACTCACTCGCGGACTCGCTCATGAGTCGACTCTACGGTCAACCGATGCACAACCGATGCGCATTGAGCAGACAGCTCCGCCGCTCACAGGATGTGGGTACCGGTGCCCGTCGACGGTGACGCGGCCCGGTCCGTACGAAGCGAGGAGTCGCTGCCATGAGTCCGGATCCGAGCACCGCGCCGCCCCCCGCCGCACCGCTGTGGACCCGGCCCGAGGAGTCGTACTCCGACGAGGAGCTGGCCCGCGGCCTGGTGGCGGGCGACGAGGCCTGCCTGACCGTCGTCTGTCACCGCTGGTCGGCGCTGGTGCACACGCTCGCCCGGCGGTCCCTGGGGGATGCCAAGGAGGCGGAGGACGTCGCACAGCAGGTGTTCCTGGGGGTCTGGCGCGGCCGCCTCGGCTACCGGCCGGAGCGCGGCACGCTGGCGGGGTGGATCGTCGGCATCACCAGGCGCAAGGTGGCCGACGCGCTCGGCGCCCGGACCCGCCGCGCCGACCTCGTCGCCACGGCCGGCTCCGCGCTCGCGCCCGCGGCGCGGCAGCAGCCCGAGGCCGCCCTCGACCGGGTGCTCGTCCACCACGAGCTGGCCCGGCTCCCGGCCCCCCAGCAGCGGGTACTGCGGCTGACCTTCTACGAGGACCTGACCCATGCCCAGATCGCCGAGCGCACCGGCCTCCCCCTGGGCACGGTGAAGAGCCACGCGCGCCGCGGGCTGCTCCGGCTGCGCAGTTGCCTCGGGCAGGACATGTGCGCCTGAGGCGACACGGGACAGGCGGGCGACCACGCGCCGGGCGGGCGACCCCATACCGAAACCCTTTTCGATGCACGAACAATGCATCGAGCAGATCAGAAGATCGATCGACACCCCGATCTCGCCACCCCCTACACATAAGAGGGAAATAAGAGCAGAATGGGGTGTAAGCGGCGTTCACCGCATACCGCACCAGCGGTTCGGCCCGTCAGTCAAAGGAGACGCGTCATGGCCAACGTCTCACCGACCAGGGGTGACATATCCACTCACCCCGATGCCGCCGAAATGCGGGAACGCTACGCCCGCATGCTCGGTGGTCGTGATGTGGTGCTCATGGACGGGCCGGTGTTCCTGCTCGGCCTGTACTGCGCCGTGTCTCCGTGGATACTGCACTACACGCTGAGCCAGCCGGCGCTCGTGCCCCACAACCTGATCATGGGCGTGGCCATCGGCCTGCTGGCCCTCGGATTCACCGCCGCGCCGGCCCGGATGTACGGGCTGAGCTGGGCCATGTGCGCTCTCGGCGTATGGATGATCATCGCGCCCTGGATCGTCGGCACGAACCCCGACACCGGAATCGTGGTGAACAACGTCGTCATCGGCGCGCTGGCCATCATTCTCGGCATGATGTGCGCGGTGACGGCGGCACGCAGCCTCCCCAAGCCATAAAAGTCTCGCAACTATCGCAGGAGGCGAGTCGACGGGCCGGCCGGTCCGCATCAGGCGGGCCGGCCCGCCTGTGTCCGCCCACGAGCACCCGTCGACGGCCCGGACGCCCCTCGGTGGCCGGAACGCCCGTCGGACGGCCGGTCAGGTTCCGGCCGGCTCCGCGTCGGGCGCGGACCTGGCGTCGCACCCCCCGGCAGTCCGGGCCGCGACAACCCGGCCCGGACTGCGCCCTGGAGAGCCGGGCCGTGCCCTGGGACACCCGGGCCGCGGTGATTGACTCGGTCCGCCTCGCGTCCTAGCTTGAGTGAAGTTAGTAAAGTTTCCTAACTTTATGAGGCTACTTTACGAGGCCGGAGACCGCCGTGTTCCCTCGCCCCGCCACCCGCAGCTGTCTCGCCGCCTCCGTCCTGGCCATGGGGCCGGCCTGGTCGCTCGACCCGGGTTCGCGGGCCGAGGCCCGGCATCCCGCGCCACCGGCCGGACGGGTCCGGGCCGCCCACGGTCCCGCCGCCGCCTCCGGACTCACCGTGCGGGCCACGCTGTTCGACCCCGACGGCACGCAGCGCTACGACCGGACCGTCACCGGGGTGGCGGTCGGCGGCCACGGTGCGCGCGCCACTGCGCTCACGCTGCCCGCGTCGGTGAACGGCCTGTCGACGACGTACCTGGCACGGCTGGTGCTGACCGACCGGACCGGCCGGGAAGTCGGCCGGAACGTGTACTGGCTGTCGAGGAAGGCCGACACGCTCGACCGGGCGCACAGCGACTGGTACCACACGCCGACGACGGCCTACGCCGATCTGAGGGGGCCGGCGTCGATGGCGCGGGTGCCGGTCTCGGCGACGGGCTCGACGGTGTCCGCGGGCGGCACCTCGACGACCAGGGTGACCGTGCGCCGCACCGGCGGCGGCCGGACGCCGTCGCTGCTCACGGACGTCCATCTCGTGGACGCGAAGGGCCGTCCGGTGCTGCCGGTGCGCTGGTCGGACAACCAGGTCGGCCTCTGGCCCGGCGAGTCGACGACGCTGACCGCCACCTACCGGACGGCCGATCTGCACGGCGGTGCGCCCCGGGTGCGGATCTCCGGCTGGAACGCGAAGGAGCTGACGGTACCGGCGGGTTGATCCCGCGGGCCCGGCCGGGGCCGGGCCCGCGGGGCGAGCCTCAGCTGACGTTGAGCGCGGTGTCGTCGATCACGAACGACGTCTGGAGGGTGGAGCCTTCGGTGCCGGTGAACTTCAGCGTGACGGTCTGGCCCGCGTAGCTCGCCAGGCTGAAGCTGCGCTGGACGTAGCCGCTCGCCGCGTTGAGGTTGGAGTACGTGGCCAGGGTGCTCAGGACCGTGCCGGAGCTGTTGAGCACCTGGACCTTGAGGGTGTCGTAGGCCGTGCTGGTGGTCGTCTCCGCCGTGTCGATGTGTGTGTAGAAGCTCAGGGCCGCGGTGGTGCAGCCGGACGGGATGGTCACCGACTGCGACAGGGTGTCGGTGGTGGCGGTGCCGTAGCCGTCGAGCCAGGCCTTGTACGAGCCGGTGCGGGCGGCCTCGCTGCTGGAGTTGGTGATGACGCCGCTGGTGGCGGTCCAGACGGTGTCGCCGGACTCGAAGCCGTTGTTGCCGAGCAGCTGGCTCGCGGTGCAGGTGGTGCCGCCCCCGCCGCCCCCGCCGCTGGTGCCCGTGCCGGCCAGCCAGGCCGTGGCGTTGAGGGCCAGGGCGGCGTTCTGGGCGCCGGTGTCGTTCCAGCCGTCGTAGAGCGTGTTGCCGGACTGACCGGTGCCGTCGTCGACCGGCGAGCTGTCGCCCCAGAAGGCGACGCGGCCGCTGCCGAAGGTGCTGGTCGCGAAGAACGCGCCGGTGTTGCCGGAGTAACCTGTGCGGTAGACCAGGCCCTTGACCGCGGAGTTGTCGGTGGGCTTCAGGGTGACGGTCGTACCGTCGGCGATCAGGCTCTTGGAGACCTTGCCGAAGGAGCCGTTCAGGACGGCGTTGGTGCTGTCGCTGATCGCGGTCGGGTAGTCGGAGCTGACGTCGAGCGAGTCGATCGAGAAGCCGAACGGGTCGGTGGAGTCGACGCTGTTGTTCGTCATCAGGTCGTTGAAGATCTCCACCGCGTCGTATCCGTCGCTGTTGCGGTCGGATCCGGTGTGGTCGGAGATGATGAACAGGCCGCCGCCGTTCTTCACGAAGGTCATGATCGCCGTCTTCTCGGCGGTCGTGAACAGCGTGTTGGGCTCGGGCAGGACCAGCGTGTCGAAGTTCGCCAGGTCGGTCGCCGTGGAGCCGCCGTAGCTGAGGCTGGAGCCGGACGGCAGCGTCTTCAGGCTGTAGCTGCCGGTCTTCTGGAGCGCGACGCCCCAGGACGACAGCGCGCCGGTCCAGGAACTCTCGGAGGTCGGGCTGGAGTTCTGGCCGAGCGGGTCGGGCTGGCTGGTGGAGATGATCCAGTCGGCGTTCCCGGCCGTCTCGGCGTGGGCGTTGTCGAACAGGACGCGGTGCGTGGTGGCCGCGTGGGCCGGTGTCGCTTCGGTGGTGACCTGAAGGGCGGCTGCGGTGACGAGCAGCGCGAAACCGGCGAGGCCGGTGGTGAGTCTGCGGCGGGACCTTCGTGATCCGAGCATCCGTCAAACCTCCGTGTGGGGTGGGGACATCGCGGGTGCGTGCGGCAAATCTGCGCGCGTAGACCGAAGGTGGGGGTGTCTACACGCGTGGAACGCTTGAAAGGTACACGGCAACAAGGCCGGTGGACCATCAAGAGCGGGCAATAACCGGAAGGGACTGCACCCCGCTCCAGTGGGCAGATGCAGTGCAGCGAGGTCCGACCGGAAGGGGAGGAAATGGAGATCTCCAGCATCTTCAGTGCCATCGTCATCGGCATCATCATCGGCGTGCTCGGACGGCTCGTCGTCCCGGGACGCCAGCACATCGGCATCCTGTGGACGATCGCCGTGGGCATCCTGGCCGCGTTCGTCGGATCGGCGCTCGCCGCCGCGTTCGGCGTGGCCGACACCAAGGGCGTCGACTGGATCGAGTGGCTCATCCAGATCGGACTCGCCGCGGTCGGCGTGGCCGCGCTGGACCGGTCCCGGGCACGACGGTAAGGCCCGTCCAACGATACCCGTCGTCCGCCCGGAGGGCGGGCCCGGCGGTAGGGCCACGCGGTAGGGCCACGCGCCCGGCCGCCCGCAAATCCGTTGCGGGCGGCGCTCCGTCACGGTTGGCTGCGGTGGTCCGCCGCCACCGCCCCGACCCTGACGGAGCCGCCTTGTCCCCGCGCATCACCCCGCTCACCGACCCCGAACCCGGAGCGTCGAGCCACCGGCTGGCCTGGCTGGCGTCCGGCCCCGCCGGAGAGCCGCTGGGCTCCGCGTTCCTGCGGCTGTTCGACCGCGAGGAGCAGCGGCACCTGGCCGAACTGGAGCTCTCGGTGCACCCCGCCGAGCGGCGGGGCGGTGTCGGTACCCGGCTTCTGGACGCCGCGCTGGCCGCCGCACGGGCGCAGGGGCGGCGCTCGGTGCTGGCCCAGGCCGAACACGGCTCCCCCGCCGACCTGTTCCTGGCGACGCGGGGCTTTCGGCCCGTGCTGTCCCTGACGTACACGCGGCTGCCGCTGGCGGACACCGACCCCGCCGCGCTCGACGCCCTCGCCGACCGCCCGTGTCCGGGATACCGGCTGACGGAGTGGGACGGCACCGTGCCGGACGCGCTGGCACGGACCTACGCCGATGCCCACCGGGCCATGGACGACATGCCGATGGGGGACATGGACCACGGCAGGGTCGTATGGGACGTGGCACGTCTGGTCGCGGCCGCCGAGCAGGTCGCCCGCCGGGGCGACCTGCTGCACACCGTCGCCGCGGTGGACACCGCGGACGGCTCCGTCGTCGGCTTCAGCGAACTGGTCGTCCCCGGCAGCGGCCGGGGCGACGGACAGCACTACGGGACCGCGGTCCTCCCCGAGCACCGCGGTCGCGGTCTCGCCCTCCGGATGAAGGCGCTGTCGATCCGCCGGGCCCGCGAGCGGCACCCGGAGCTGGGCGGACTGCTCACCGACACCGCGGACGGCAACGCGCCGATGCGCGCGGTCAACGACGCGCTCGGATACGTCCCCACGCACCGGTCGGTGGAGTACCGGCGCGACCTGTGAGGCGCGGGGCGCCGGCGGTCACCCGGCGGGGACGCCGGGACGTATCACGGTACGTACTTACGGCACGTAGACGTACGGCGTCGTCGTGGTCAGTGGTGTGAAGCCGAGGCGTTCGAGGATGGGGCGGCTGTCGTCGGTGGCGTCGACCTGGAGGTAGCGGTAGCCGCGGTCGGCGGCGACGCGGGCGCGGTGGGCGATCAGCGCCCGGTAGACGCCCCGGCCGCGCCAGCTCTCGACGGTGCCGCCGCCCCACAGTCCGGCGAACGGCGTACCGGGGACCAGTTCCATCCGGGCCGAGCTCACGGGCGCGTCGCCGGCGAGGGCCACCACACCGACGAGGGTGTCCGGGTCGGCGGCCAGCCGGGCCAGCATCCGGTGCCGCAGCGAGTCGCTGTCCACGCCGAAGGCCCGCTCGTGCGCGTCGGCCATCAGGCCGACCCCGACGGCGTCGGTGACCGGCAGCAGGCGGATCCCGGCGGGCGGCTCGGCGTCGAGGGACAGCTTCGCCACCTCGGCGACCAGCAGCGTCTCGGTCGGCTCGGGGGTGAACCCGGCCGCCCGGAGCCGTGCGCCGAGGCCGGCCGGCAGATCGTGCCCGTAGAGCTTCCATTCGAAGGTGTGACCGAGGCCGGTGAAGTGGGCGATCTGCTCGGCGATCGCCGCGTCGGCGCCCGCGTCGTCGAGGGCCGACCAGAGGATCCCGTTCCACTCCTGTGCGGAGGCGACCTGGCGGACCACCTGCCCGACGCGTTCGACACGGGTGCCGGGGCCGTCCGGCCGGGCCCCTTCGCGCATGACCCGGTCGTAGAGGGCGAGCAGCGCCTCGCGTTCCGCGTCGTCCGTACGGCTCGTCGGGTCCGTCTCGTTCATATGATCCACATGCCGACCCAAGCATTCCGGAACAGCCGGTTCAACACATTTACGGACGGCACGCCCTGCCCGTCGCACCCGGGACGGGCCCTCGGCATAGCCTGCGGCTCTGGACCAGGTGCCGAGGAAGAGGGGAACGTCATGGTGAAGGACGCCGAGCTGGCGCATCTGCGCCGGTGTGTGGAGCTCGCGGCCGAGGCGTTGGCGCAGGGCGACGAACCGTTCGGGTCGGTCCTGGTGGGCGCGGACGGCGCCGTGCTGGCGGAGGACCACAACCGGGTGGCCGCCGGTGACCGTACCCGGCATCCGGAGTTCGAGCTGGCGCGCTGGGCGGCCGCGCACCTGACCGTCGAGGAGCGGGCGGCGGCGACCGTGTACACGTCCGGCGAGCACTGCCCCATGTGCGCGGCCGCGCACGCCTGGGTGGGGCTCGGACGCATCGTGTACGCGGTGTCGTCGCGGCAACTGGCCGGCTGGTTGGGCGAGTGGGGCGTGCCCGCTCCGCCGGTGCGGACGCTGCCGGTCGGCGAGATCGCCCCCGGGGTGGCCGTGGAGGGGCCGGTGGACGCCCTGACCGAGGAGGTACGCGCGCTGCACCGCCGGTTCCACGTCGGCGCCGTCTGACGGAGGACCCACCGGGGATCCTCCGTCGGGACCGGAGCCGTCCCGGCTCTGCGGTCGGCTCGCGCCGCCGCGGCCAGTCCTCGCCGCTGCGGTCAGCGCTGCCGCTGCGGCCGGAAGCGCCGGTGGAGGGCGACACCGCCCAGCAGCAGGGCCGCACTGCCCGCGAGGGCCGGGAGGGTCTGGTCCGAACCCGTGCGGGCGAGGGAGGGGACCGTTTCTTCTCCGGTGTGCGGCGCGAGGCCGGGCACCTGCTGCTCCTTCGGCGGCACGACCGTCCGCGCCGGCGGCGGGCTCACGGGCTCGACGGGCTCCGCCGACTCGACCGGCTGGTCCGGCTCGTCCGCCTCGTCCACGGAGGTGTTCGTGGACGTGTTGCCGAAGGCCGGGTTGCCGACGCCGACCGCGGTCACCGAGTTGCCGCTGGCGTTCACCGGGAGGTCCACGGGCAGCTGGAGGCCATTGCCGGAGACGACCCCCGGCGAGCCGACCGCCGCGCCGTGGGCATGGGCCCCGCCCGAGGCGTGCGCCCCGGTGACACCGGAGGTCGCGAACGTGCCCGAGGTCCCGGACGTGCTCGACGTCCCGTACCCACCCGACGTACCGGACGTACCGGATGTGCTGGATGTGCCGGATGGGCTGGACGTGCCGGCCGTGCCCGTCGCGACGGTCCTCGCCGAGCCCCTGTTCGCACAGGCGTTGCCCGCCGCCGGGTTGAGCAGCCCCGCGACGTTCACGGTGTTCCCGCACGCGTTCACCGGGAGGTGCACCGGGAGCTGAAGCGTGTTGCCGGAGATCAGACCGGGCGAGCCGGCCGCGGAACCGTCCGCCGCGGAACCGGCGTACGCGGGGATCGTGACTGCCATCGCACCGGAGGCGGCGGCCACGGCGATCACACCGTTTCGCGCTACCCGTCTCATAGGTCTCCCTGCCTTCCACATCGTCGCGGGCGCTCGCCCGCACCGGAGAGAACGCGGGTCGAACCGGAGCAGTTATGGCTGATCGGGCTTTCGCCCCATCGAGCGGCACATATGTCGAACTAGTATCAATACCGTCATACCGGTCATCCGCGTGACGCCGGCGGTCCCGGCGGCCGTGGCGACCGGTCCGACGACGACACCCGGCACGGTGGCAGCGTCGGCCACGACGCCCCGACCAGCGGGATCACGTCCGGAGGCGAGGATTCCGGGCGCCGCCTATCGTGAGCGGGAAGAGCTCGGACCACAGTGGGGCGCGCTGGAGGCACTCATGCCGGCACAGCAGTCGACACGGCCCGCCCTGCGGCGCCGCGCACTTGTCACAGCCGTCGGGCTCACCCTGCTCGGCGGAGGGTTGCCGACGGCGGCCGCGACCGACGGCGGGCCCGATCTGTCCCGGTTCTACCACCAGAAGATCACCTGGTCGCGGTGCCGGGGCAGCGACGCGCCCCGGGACCTGGAGTGCGGCAAGGTCACCGTCCCCCTCGACTACGCGAAGCCCGCCTCCGGCGGCATCTCCCTGGCGCTGGCCCGCTACCGGGCGACGGGGAAGTCGCGCGGCTCGGTACTGCTCAACTTCGGCGGCCCGGGCGGCTCCGGGGTCAGCGAACTGGCCATCGGCGGCAAGGACTTCATGAGCCTGACCAACGGCTACGACGTGGTCTCCTTCGACCCCCGAGGAGTCGGCCGGTCCGCGCCCGTGACCTGCGGCGACGGACTGTACGGCGGCTCGGCGGGCCCGCCGGGCAGCGCGGGGAACACCCTCGACGACCCGAAGGCCGTGCTCGGGCTGCTGCGCAAGGCGGCCCAGGCGTGCGCACGGCACTCCGGACCCGTGCTGCGCCACATGGGCACGGTCGACTCCGCCCGGGACATGGACGTCATACGCCAGGCGCTCGGCGACAAGAAGCTCAACTATCTCGGGTTCTCCTACGGCACCCGGCTGGGCGCGGTGTACGCGGCCCGGTTCCCGCACCGGGTGGGCCGGATGGCGCTCGACGGGGTGGACACGCTGACCGAGCCGCTGGCCGAGCAGGGAGTGGCCGGTGCCGCGGGGCAGCAGGTGGCGCTGGACGACTTCGTCGACTGGTGCGTCCGGGACATCGCGTGCCCGTTCGGCCAGGACGCGCGCACGGCCGGGGAGCAGATCGTGCAGCTCGTCCGCTCCCTCGACGAGGAACCGGCGCTGACGGACTTCGGTGAGCCGTTCACCGGTCAGGACCTCGTCGCCGCCCTCAGTCAGGGCCTGTACAGCGAGAAGCTCTGGCCGCTGCTGGAACGGGCGCTGGCCGAGCTCGTCGAGGACGGCTCGACGGGCGGGATCATGCAGTTCGTCTCCGGCGGCTCCGCGCTCCCCGTCCCGGTCCCGTTGAAGGGCGTACTGCCGCCGTCCGCGACCCGGACCGGCAGCGGACTCGGCGACGAGGCCGACATCCCGGCCGACAACTTCGCGGCGGCACTCGTGGCGATCAACTGCGCGGACGACCCCGACCGCCCCACCGCCGCGCAGGTCACCAAGGACCTCGGCCGGCTGCGCGGCGAGTACGACCAGGCGTCCCCGGTGTTCGGCGAGTACCGCCTGACGCAGGTGCTGATGTGCTACGGCCGCCCCAAGGGCACCACCTACATCCGCGACGACGTCAAGAACCTCACCAGCCCGAAGATGCTCCTGGTCGGCACCCGCGGCGACCCGGCGACGCCGTACCGCTGGACCGTGGAGACGGCCGAGCGGCTCGGGTCGTCGGCCGTGGTGCTCGACAACAGGGGCGAGGGCCATACGGGCTACACGTCGTCGAAGTGCGTGCACGGCAAGGTCGACGACTTCCTGCTGTACGGCTCCCTGCCGGCCGACGGCAGCTCCTGCGGCCCCGACGACGAGAACGCCTGAGGCCCCCGGAATCCGGGAGCGCCACCGTCCCGCGTCGGGTGCCGGCCGTCGGCGCCCGGCCCTCAGGCCACCCGGACCGTCACGAACCGGTCGATCGCCGCGGTCAGTTCGGCGGGCTTCTCCACCGGGAGCTCATGGCCGGCGTCGATGATCCTGACCTCCGCGTCCGGGTAGCCCTTCGCCATCCGCAGCATCTGCCTCACCGGCAGCTGGATGTCGTGGAAGCCGTGGACCAGCAGGGTGGGCGTGCCGATCTCGCCGACCCGGTCCAGGACGTCGAAGGCGCGCATGGCGCCGTACAGCGTCATCACGACCTCGCGCGGGGTGCCGGCGGAGGAGCGCACGTACCGCTTGATCTCCTCGCGCGGGTAGCCGGGGGCGAACGCCCGCTGGATGTTGGTGGCGACGAACAGCTTGAAGGGGACCAGGGTCGAGGTCGCCATCAGCAGCCCGCGCCCCCGGCTGTACGTCATCCGGCTGATCGAGCTGACCAGCACCATCCGCTCGACCCGCTCGGGGTGGGCGAGGGTGATCGTCTGGGAGATCATCCCGCCCATGGAGTGGCCGATCAGCACACAGCGTTCGATCTCGAGGTGGTCGAGCAGGGCGAGCACGTCCCGGGCCAGCTCCTCGATCGTGCGCACCCCCGCCCCGCCGCTCTCGCCGTGCCCGCGCAGGTCGAGCCGGACCACCCGGCGCCGCTCGGCGAAGTGCGCCACCTGGTGGTCCCAGCGGTGCCGGTCGGCGGTCCAGCCGTGGATGAACACCAGGGGCACGCCGTCACCGTCGCGGGGGCCCTCGTCGTCGTACGTCAGGGCTGCGCCGTCGACCTCGAGCTGCGGCATGGGTGCCTCCTGGAGTGCGGTCCGGCCGGACCGGCCACCGAACGGTTACTGACCGGTACGGTAACCGGCCGCCCCCCGTTCCGTCACCGGCGTTCGCCGAGGAATTCGAGGATGTGGCCGAACACGTCGAGCGCCGCGCCCCGGCCCAGGAACGGGTCCAGATGTCCGTAGCCGGGGATCTCGGTGTACGTCACGTCCAACTGCGGCTGGCGGCGGGCGAGCACGTCGTGGCAGAGCTGCTGCGAATCGAGCCACAGCCCGTTCTCGCTGCCCGCCAGCAGCAGCACCGGGGTGTCGATGCGGCCGGCCGCGTCCAGCGCGTTGCGGGGCAGCGCCCGGTAGCGGTGGTCGGTGTCGTGCCAGCGGACCACGCTGCGGGCCAGCTCGATCCGTCGCAGATGGGGCAGGATCCACAGCGGCGCGGGACCGAACAGCTCGGCCAGCCGGTCGTGGGTGGCCTGCGACAGGTTCCCGTGCACGAAGAGGGAAGCACCCGTGCCCCAGGCCGAGTTGTGCAGCATCTGGCAGGTCGGGTCGGGGCAGCTCGCCCGGCGCGAGGCCAGCGCGAACAGCGGCGTGTACTTCGAGCGGAGGCCGACCCTGCGGAAGTCGACGGGGATGTGGTCGATCCGGCCCTTCAGGAGCTCCCCGGCCACCGTCATCCGCAGCGAGGTGCGGCCCGCGAGTTTCGGGGTCAGGAAGACACCCTGGGAGACCACGCCGGCCAGGCCCGGCACCAGGCCCGCGCTCATGCTCATCGACAGGGTGAGGGAACCGATGCAGTGGGCGACCACGAACAGCGGGCGGTCGCCGATCCGGCCGCGGACGTACGAGACGGCCTCGGGGATGTCGTACAGGGCGACGTCGTCGTAGGTGTAGCGCTGCCCGGTCTCGTTGTACGGCAGCCGGCAACTGCCCCGCCAGTCCAGCAGCCACGGCTCGTAGCCCTCGTCGAGCAGCACGTCGACGAGGTTGCGGGTCTCGGGCTGGAGGAACATGTCGGCGGACGCGGTGTGCCCGTGCAGGAGCAGCACGGCGGGCCGGCCGGTGTCCCCGGTCTCGACGCGGGTCAGGCCCAGCCGGACGCCGTCGGACGCCCGGAAGGGGATCTCCTCGACGGCCGCAGGACCCAGACGGTGGCGCAGGGGGCGCGGCGCGGCGGTGGTACGGACCCGGCGCAGCGCGGGCCCGGTACCGGTGGTGGCGGTCCTGAAGATCATCGGTACTGCTCCCTGGAGGTCGGGGTACGGCGCAGGTCGAGCAGCTCCGCGGCGGCCCTGGCGAACGGGCCGAGCAGCCCGCGGCCCATCTCCCGGCCGAACCAGGCGAGCCAGGTCAGCTTGGCGGCCCGCCCCTCCTGCTCGGTGAGGTGCGGGGCGACCCGGATGCCGTCGATCTGGTCGCGGACGTAGGAGTCGGCGGGCACGACGACCTCGCCCACCAGCGCGGCCGGTCCGCCCTCGCGGCCGATCTCGACGCTCAGCGCACGGGTCTGCCGCCACAGGTCGCGGCGGGCACGTGCGTACTTGTGGCCCTCCAGCCACCACGCTCCGCCGTCGGCGTCGATCAACCGCAGCCGGTAGCGCAGGAGTCGGTGGCGCAGACCGTGGTGGTGCGGGATGCCCTCCTCGGGCCGGACCCAGACGTCGCCGCGCTCCACGGTCAGCGGCTCAGGGTGCACGGCCGCGCACCGGACCTCGCCGGTGACGTCCACGCGGCGCTCCCTGACCAGTTGGTGCATACCGGCGATGGAGAGGGTGAGTGCCATGGAGCAGGAGGTCGCGGCGGTGGCGTCGCCGCCGTCTCGGCCCGCGTCGCCGCCGGGGCCGTGGCGGTCGTCGTGCGCGCCGTCGACCGGGCGTACCTCGCCCCGGGTGGTCTCGGTGAACCACAGGTAGGGCGGGTCGTCCTTCTGCGGGAGGCGGGCCAGACCGTCCGCGGCGAGGCTCTCGAACGTCCTCGCCTGCGCCCGTGCGTCGTAGCGGACGGCGGGCGGCAGGTCCAGCGCCTCGACGAGCGCGGCGGTGCGGTCGCCCTCCGCGGCCGGGCCCTGGAGCGTCGCCTCGCACAGCCTGAGGGCGGTGGGGCTGCGCAACACGCGGTTCAGGAAGCCGAGTTCGGGGACGGGGTCGGCCTCCAGACGGGCCAGGGCGTCGGTGCGCCACTCGTCCCAGTCCCGTACGCGCACATGCATCCCGCCGAGCGCCATGTCGCGTACGACGTCGTCGAGGGTGTTGGGCACGCCGGTGAGGTTGTAGTCGAAGCCCCAGGCGTCCGGCTCGCAGACCACGGCGACCGCGACCCGGCTGACCCAGTCCACCGGCGCCGCGTTGAGACAGCGGAAGGCGGGGACCGTGCGGAGGCGGCCGAAGGCCGAGATCAGGCCGCTGCTGAGGTCCTGCGGGTTGTGGGCGCCGGTGCGGGTGTGGCCGCCGATGCCGCCGGGGCGCAGGGCCGAGACCACCAGGCCGTGGTCGCGGGCGCGGCGCAGCGCGACCTCGGCGGCCCACTTGGACTGGTCGTAGCCCGCGACGAGGCGGTCCACGTGGGCGAGCGGGTCGTCCTCGCCCATCGAGGTGATGCCGACCTCGTTGAACACGGCGATGGAGGAGATGTGGTGCAGGGGCTTGGGCCTGCCGGTCGCGGCCAGTTCGGCCAGGGTGAGCGCGCCGAGCACGTTGCTGCCGCGCAGCGACGGGTAGCCGCGCAGGAAGTCCACGGCCGCCGCCACGCCGACGACGGCGTCCAGTTCGTGGGCGAGGGTGTGCCACAGCTCCTCGGACAGGCCCAGGCGTGGCCGGCGTATGTCGCCGGGCAGCACGGTGATCCGCCGCCGTACCTCCGCCGACCAGGGAAGCCGATAATTCCGCAACTGCGCCGCGAGGCGCCCGACGGCCGCCTCCTCGTCGGGCGCGCGGACCAGGCAGTGGACGTGCGCGTCGCTGTGCCGCAGCAGGTCCAGCAGCATGTGGCTGCCGAGGAAGCCGGTGGCCCCGGTCAGCAGGATCCGGCGCGGCGGCAGCGGCTCGGGGACGTCGACGAAGGGCAGCCGGTCGGCGAGCGCGAGGTCGGCCAGGATCTGGTCGAGGTCCTCGCGCCGGGCCCTGGTGCGGGGGACGGCGGGCGAGGAGGCGACGGTGGACGGCGGGACGGAGACCGCGGCGCGTGGCGCGGGGGCCGGAACGGGCGCCGCGGAGGCCGGGACACGAGCCGCGGAGACCGGCCGGGTCGTGTTGACCGCCGGGGCCGCAGGGCCGCCGGGCACCGCCGAGGCTTCCTGCGGGCGGGCCGCGAGGTTCGCGAGCGCGGCCGCCGTGCCGCCCGCCGCGACCCAGTGCCGGGCCAGGCTGATCGGCCGGGCGTCGGCGAACACCTCGTCGAGGTCGAGCTCCACGCCGAGGTCGCGCTCCAGCTCCGCGACGAACTCCACGGCGTGCACGGAGGTGCCCCCCGCGTCGAAGAAGTCGGCGTCGGGCGCGAGACACCCCTCGGGCAGACGACGGCCCGCCGCGGCGGCGATGACGGCCGCCACGGCGTCCACGTCCGGCACCGGATCCGCTTCCCGGACCGGGACCACCGCGACCGGCGCCGGGTCCGGCACCTCGCCCGAGGCGTCGGTCTCGTCGGTCGGCTGTGCCGCGGTCGCGCCGGCCGCCACCTTCGCCAGCAGTTCGGTCACGCCGAGCCCGCCGCCACCCCGTTCGATCGACTCGGCGACCGACCACGGCCGCCGGGTGTCCTCGGTGGCCTCGGTGGCCTCGCTGTTCACGTCACGCATGAGAGCCCTTCACGTTGCGCACGGTCCTTTCCGTCATGCCCGCTCCCCCGCGCTCACCGGCGGCTCCAGGAGCGGAAGGCGCGCAGGTGGTCCGGAGCGGTCACGGCCTCCAGCCGCTCGTCGTCCTGCCGTCCTCCGCCCAGCGCGGCGACCACCCGGCGGGCCGGTGCGTTGCGCTCGGTGCGCTCGGCCGTCAGCCTGACCTTCGTGCAGCCCAGGGCGTCGGCGCGGTCGGCCAGCCAGCGCAGCAGGTGCTCCTCGACCCCGCGGCCGAGCGCCCGGCAGCTCAGCATCCAGGCGAGCACGTCGAGCCGGTCCCCCTCGGCCCGGACGGCGATCAGCCCGATCTGGCCGTAGTCGCCGAACCGGTCCCGGGCCGCGGCCGTCCACACCTCGCCGCGCTGCCGCCAGCGGGCCAGGTCGCCGCCGTCCGCGGACCGGGCACGAAGCGTGAACTGATTTGTACGACGCACCAGTTGTTCCGCCCGCCGTACGTCGTCCTCGGCCAGCTCCCGGATGTCGACCCGGAGTTCCAGCCCGGCCAGGAACTCCTCGAAGCCGTCTTCCTCGCGGGCGGCGTCCCGCTCCCGCTCCTGTTCGTAGAAGCGGGCCCGCAGCGTGTCCTCGGCGGTCGCGGCGGCCGGGACCAGCGGCCACAACCTGCCCAGGAAGGAGTCCAGTTCGCCCGCGGCCGGGCAGGTCACGGAGAGCACCCGCGGCAACCGCGCCCGCATCTTGGCGATTTCGGCGGGGTTGTCGTCGAGGAACAGGAAGCTCTCCAGGCCCAGGCCGAGGGTGCGGGCCGTCGCCGCCAGCCGGTCCGGTTTGGGGTCCCAGGCGGCGGAGAGCACGCTGAAGTGCTCCGCCCCGAGCGGGCTGTCGGGGCGGTCGAGGACCGCGCGGACGGTGGCTTCGTCGTTGTTGCTGACCAGGACGAGCAGTGCGCCGGCCGCGCGCCACTGGAGCAGCCTGCGGGCCAGCAGGGCACGCGGTCCGCTCAGGTCCACGGCGTCGGGGCCGATCTCGCCGGCGACTCCGCCCCACAGGGTCTCGTCGCCGTCGACGGCGATCACCTTCGGCGCGGGGCGCCGCACCGCTCGCACCACCTCGGCCAGGCGCAGCGCCACGGCCGCCTGGAAGGGCGGGGTGAAGGGCAGATGGGCCAGCCGTTCGGTCCGCTCGTCGAACGGTTCGTCGACGGGGTGGTACCGGGTCCACTCGTCGGGGCCGAGCACCGCGATGCCGGGCAGCTCGGCGAGCGCGGCGGCCGTGTCGTGCTCCCAGCGGACGAGGCGCTCCGCCGCGTCGGCCGTCGGCAGGAAGCCGACGACCAGTGGCTTCCGGGTCCGTTCGGCCAGGGCGCGCAGCGCGGCCGGGTAGGCGGTGCGCAGCTCGGCGAGCCCGGCGTCGTCCACCGGACCGAAGCGTTCCAGGTCGGCCGCCCGCAGCAGCACCACGCCCACCGCGGCGGCGGGATCGGCGAAGACGCCGGAGGGGTCCTGGAGGCTCGCGAGAACCTGGTGGTACGGGGCTTCCACGACCGTCGGGCCACCGTGGTCACCGTCGTCGAGAGCGGCCGCGCACAGCGGCGGCAGATGTCCCAGGGCGAAGGTGGCGGCGAGCGCGAGAGACCCGCGCGCCACGGGCTCCTCGGTGACCGGCACCGCGTCGGCGCCGCCGGGCACGGCGACGGCCACTGCGGCAGGCACGGCCGTGGGGGCGGCGGCGGACGGGGCGTCGTCCGTACGGACCCTCCGCCCCGGCTGCTCCGCCGCCTCCGCCAGCAGCCCGAGAAACTCCTCCCCCAGTGCGGTGGCGGCGTCCGCGTCGAGGACGTCGAGGTTGTGGTCGAGCCGGACGCGGCCCGCGTCCGGGATCATGGTGATCATCAGGTCGAGGTCCGAGTGGCCCGTCCCGGCCGGCAGCACCTCCAGGGCGCCGAGGCGGCCCGTGGAGCGTACGTAGTTGAAGTACACCTCGACGAGCGGGGCGTCGGGCCGGTACAGGCCCTGCCGGGCGAGGGTGGGCAGCACGTCGGAGAACACCGCGCCCTTGGCGAGGATCCGCTGCAAGCGCCCGTCGGTGCGGCGCAGCACCTCCTCGACCGTGTCGGTCGCCCGGGCCTCGGCCGGGAACGGCACGGGGATGCCGTAGAAGCCCACCGCGTCGTACGCGTCGGCGTGGATGCGGGTGTCCACGGGCACGGCGAGCACGAACCGTTCGCGTCGGCGCTTCCTGGCCAGCAGCACCGTCAGGGTGCCCAGGCAGAAGGCGGCGGGGGTGACGGCGAGGGCGCTCGCGGCGGCCGTGACGCGTGCCGGCAGGCCGTCCGGGAGGGCGAGGGTGACGCTGCCGGCCCGGTAGGACCGGGTCCGCGGGCGCGGGGCGGCATCGGCGAGGTCGAGGCGCTCACTGCCGTGGAAGGCCCGCAGCCAGTCCGCGCCGGCCCCCTCGCCGCCCGGCCGCTGGGCCTCGACGAGCAGGTCGATGTCGCGGTTGGTCACGGTGCCGTCGAGCACGGTGCCGCACAGTTCGGCGTCGATCTCGGCGGCGACGAGCAGCAGGGACTGGAGGTCGCTCACCGCGTGGTGGGCGCCGAACAGCAGGGTCTGGCCGGCCACGCCGTCGTCGAGCAGTTCGAACCGCCACAGCGGGGTGCCGGTCAGGTCGAACGGCGGCTCCAGCAGGGCGCGCAGCCGGTCGGCGGCGTCGTGGGCACCGTCGCCGGTGGTCCGGCGCAGCAGCGGTCGGCCGGGCTCGCGGTCCACGCGCAGCAGGCGGCCGCCCTCGGCGGCGGTGACGATCGCCGTGCGCAGGGCCGCGTGCCGGGCGACGAGGCGGGTGAGGATGCCGGTGAGGGTCTGCTCGGTGGTCGGTGTGATGAGCCGGACGGCGAGTCCGACGGCGTGGGCCGCGTCGGGCATCCCGGGCCGGGCACTGCGCAGCAGGCGTACGACGTCCCGGGTCGCCGGCCGCAACTCGGTCTCGGGCACCTCGGCGGGCCGGTCGGGCGCGGACGGCCCAGGGAGGTCGGGGAGGTCGGCGCGGTCGGGCAGGCCGGTGGCGAGGGCGCGGGCGACGCCACGGATGTCGGACGCGGCGAACAGGTCGGCGGTGGGCAGCTCGACGCCCAGTTCGCGGGCGAAGGCGTTGCGCAGCCGGACGAGCATGAGGGAGTCCAGGCCGAGTTCCTTCAGCGCGCTCCCGGCGGCCGCGTCCACCAGGCCGCCGGACACCTCGACCACCCGGGCGCGTACGTAGGTCTCCAGCCAGGCGGCGCGCTCGTCGTCGTCCGTCGCCGCGAACACCTTCTTCACCAGGTCGTCCGTGGCCGCGGTACCGGTCGGGACGGTGACCAGGTCGGCCAGGATCGGGCGGGTGCGCACCGCGTCCGGGTCGAGGGCCAGCAGCTCCCGGTCGAGGGCGACGGGCGCGAGCTGGCGCCGGGGCGTGCCCAGGACGCGTTCGAACAGTTCGCCGCCGTCCTGCGGGGAGAACGCGACGAGGCCGGAGCGGCCGGTCTCGGCGGCCCGGGTGCGCGACCCGGCGACCATGCCGACCCCGGACCAGGCTCCCCAGTCGAGGCTCAGCGCCCGCCGGCCGGTGCGGGAGAGGTGGTGGGCCCAGGCGTCGAGGAAGGCGTTCGCCGCCGCGTACGGGCTCTGTCCTGCGGAGCCGAGGAGACCGGCCACCGAGGCGAACAGGACCATGTCGCCCGCCTCGGGGGCCAGTTCGGTGAGCAGGGCGGTGCCCAGCACCTTGGGGGCGAGGACGGCGCGGACGCGTGCGTCGGTCAGCCCCTCCAGGGTGGCGTCGTCGAGGACACCGGCCGCGTGCACGATCCCGGCGACGGGTCCGGTGTCGCGCCGTACGGCGTCCAGGGCGGCGGTCAGACCCGCGCGGTCGGCGACGTCGGCGCGGGCGAGGTGCACGGTGGCGCCTCGCCGTTCGAGGCCCTCGATCCAGCGGGCGGTGTCCGCGTCGGGCGTGCCCCGGCTCAGCAGGGCCAGTCGGCGCGCGCCCAGGCCGACGAGTCGTTCGGCGACGACCCGGCCGAGACCGCCGAGACCGCCGGTGACGAGGTACACGCCGTCCGGGTCGATCCCGTCGCGGCCGTTGCCGTCGGGGCGGGTGCGGGCCAGGCGCGGTACGAACCGGCCCGCGTCGCGCAGGGCGACGAGGCGTTCGTCGTCCGCGTGCCACAGCTGGGTCCACAGGGCGTCGGCGCCGCCGTCGGGGGGCAGGTCGACGAGGGTGGTCGCCAGCTCCGGGTGCTCCTGCGCCACGCTGAGCCCGAATCCCCAGGCCAGAGCCTGCTGAGGGTGCGTCACTTCGCTGCTGCCCCCGGCTGGTTGGGTGCCGCGGACCACGACGAACAGACGAGGTGCGCGGCTGCCGGACGGACGGGCGGCGAGGGCGCGCACCAGGTGCAGGGTGGTCAGACAGCACACGCGCGCGGCCTCCTCGGCCGTCCGCGCGTCGTCGATCGCGGGGGCGTCGAGGGCGGTCAGCTGGACCACCCGCTCGGGCGGCGCGTCCGCGAACTCCTCGTCGAGGAGCCGGGCCAGATGCCCGGGGTCGGCCGGGTCGAGCACATGACGGCCGGGCGCTTCCGCCCGGTACGCCGGTCCGCCGCGGGCGATCACGTGCGGCACCGCGGTGCCGAGCCGCCGGGCCAGGTCGTCGGCCACGCCCGTGCCGTCGGCGAGGATCAGCCAGCGGCCGGTGCTGGGCGGCTCCTGGGCGGCCGGGCGCGGCTGCCAACGGGTCTCGAAGAGCGCGCCGTCCAGCGGGGAGAGCGCGGCCAGCCTGAAGTCCCTTATCTCCAGCACGAGTCGGTCCTCGTCGTCCCACAGGTCCAGGTCGAGGACGGCCGTTTCACCGGCGTACGCGCGCAGTTCGCAGGTCACCCAGGCGGGCGCGGTGCGCAGTCCGGTGTGCCGCAGCCGTCCGACGCCGGCGGGCACGAACGCCCGGCCCTGCGGGGCGTCGCCGGGCAGGGCGGCCGTGTGGAAGGCGGCGTCGAGGACGGCCGGGTGCAGCAGGTGTCCGGTGGCCGGGCGGGTGGTGAGGCGGCCGAGCCCGGCGGTGGCGGTGCGGTGCCCGGCCGCCAGGCCGCGGAAGGCCGGGCCGTAGTCGATGCCGAGGGTGGCGAGACGGGCGTAGAGGGCCGCCGTGTCGACCTGCTCCGTGCAGCGTTCGCGCAGCTCGGCCAGGGGTGTGCCCGCGGTGGCCGGTGAGGCGTCGACGGCGATCCGTCCGTCGACGTGCCGCTGCCACCGCGCCTGCCGCTCGCCCGCGGGCGCGGAGCGGACGGTGAACTCCCGAAGACCGTTCTCGGCCGCCAGCACCCGTAGTTGCAGTCGTACGGGCCGGTCCGGGTCGAGGCGCAGCGGCTGTACGAAGGTGACGTCGGCCAGCGTGACTTCGCCGCCGTCCCCGTCCTGGAGGTCGGCCGCGGCCTCCAGGGCCATGCCGAGCAGGGCGGCGCCGGGCAGCCAGACCTCGCCGCCGACCTGATGATCGCTCAGATAGGCGAAGCGGCTGTCGTTCAGGTCGAGTTCGGTCTGGAAGAGGTGCCGGTCGGGTTCGTCGCCGACCTCGACATGGGTGCCCAGCAGGGGCGAGCCACCGCCGGTGGAGGCGGGCGCGGGGGCGAGCCAGTGGCGTTCGCGGGCGAAGGCGTACGTGGGCAGGTCGGTCCGGCGGCCGGCGCCGTCCGGGAACAGCGCGGACCAGTCGGGCGCGTGTCCGGCGGTGTACAACTCCCCCGCCCTGCGCAGCAGTACGGCGTGTCCGTCCTGCTGGCGGCGGAGCGAGGCGAGGCCCACCGCGTCGATCCCGGCCTCGGCGGCGACCGCCTCGACGGCGGGCAGCAGGGAGGGGTGCGGGCTCAGTTCGACGAAGTAGCGGTAGCCGTCGTCCAGCAGGCGCCGGACGGTGTCCGCGAAGCGGACGGGACGGGCGAGGTTGGCGTACCAGTACTCGGGGTCGAGCCGCTCGCCCGGTACGGGCTCGGCCAGCACCGTCGAGTAGAAGGGAGTGCCGGTGCGCGTGCCGCGGACGTCGCGCAGGCGGTCGAGGAGCTCGTCGCGCAGGGGGTCCATCAGGGGCGTGTGCGAGGCGAACGGCGTCGACAGCGGCCGTGCGGCGATCCCCCGTTCGTCCAGCCGTCGGCGCAGGTCGGCCAGCGCGTCGGTCTCCCCGGAGACGGCGGTGGAGCGGGCGCTGTTGACGGCGGCGACGAACAACCGGTCCGGGTACGGCGTGAGAAGGGTCGCGGCCTCGGCGGACGGCAGGTCCACGGCGAGCATGCCGCCGCGTCCGGCCAGCGGGACGACCGTCCGGGCGCGTCCGGTCACGACGGTCACGGCGTCGTCCAGGGTGAGGGCGCCCGCGCTGTAGGCGGCGGCGATCTCGCCGAGGCTGTGGCCGAGCACGGCGTCGGGGGCGACCCCGAGCGCCCGCCAGGCGGCGGCGAGCGCGGCGTTGACGGCGAAGAGCACCGGTTGCAGGTACTCGGTGCGGTCGAGCGGGGAGAACTCCTCCGGTGCCCGCAGCACGTTGAGCACCGACCAGCCGTCCCGGCGGTGCACCGCCCGGTCGATCCGGGTCAGTTCGGCGCGGAAGGCCTCCGACTCGGCCAGCAGGTCCACCGCCATGCCGGGCCACTGGCCGCCGTGTCCGGCGAAGACGAAGGCGACCTTGCCGGTCGGGTCCTCGCGCGGCGCGGCGAGCGGCGCCCGGCCGGCGGCCAACGCATCCAGGTGGGCGCGTAGTTCGTCCCGGTCGCCCGCCACGATCGCCGCGCGCCGCTCGAAGTGGCCGCGGTGCCGGGCGAGGGTGTGGGCGACGTCCGGCAGGCGGGCGTCGTCGGTGAGGTGCCGGGCCAGCCGGGCCGCCTGCCCGCGCAGCGCGCCCTCGCTCCGCCCGGACAGTACGAACAGCCGCTTGCCCGCGCTCCGTTCGGGCCGGATCGAAGGCTCGGACCCCGGCGCCAGCTCGGACCGCGGCAAAGGGTCGGTCCGGGACGAGGGCGCGGCGGGCGGGGCCTCCTCGACGACGACGTGCGCGTTGGTGCCGCTGATGCCGAAGGCGCTGACCCCGGCGCGCCGCGGCCGCCCGGTCGCGGCGGGCCAGTCCACGGACCGCCGGAGCAGCTCGAGTCCGCTGTCGCCCCAGTCGACGTGGCGGCTGGGGGTGTCCGCGTGCAGGGTGGCGGGCAGTCGGCCGTGACGCAGCGACTGGACCACCTTGATGAGTCCGGCGACGCCGGAAGCCGCCTGTGCGTGGCCGATGTTGGACTTCAGCGAGCCCAGGTACAGCGGGCGGTCCGCGGGCCGTGTGGCGCCGAAGACCTCCGCGAGGGCGTTCGCCTCGATCGGATCGCCCAGCGTGGTGCCGGTGCCGTGCGCCTCCACGTGGTCGATGTCGGCGGGTTCGAGTCCGGACAGTTCCAGGGCCCGCCGGATCACGCGTTCCTGGGCGGGGCCGTTCGGCGCGGACAGGCCCTGGCTGCGGCCGTCCTGGTTGACGGCCGTGCCGCGCAGCACCGCGAGCACCTCGTCGCCGTCCCGGCGGGCGTCGGTCAGCCGCTTCAGTACGAGCAGACCTGCGCCCTCGGCCCAGATCGCGCCGTCGGCGTCGTCGGAGAAGGAGCGGCAGCGGCCGGTCGTGGACAGGCCGCGCAGCCGGCTGAACTCGACGAAGGTCTGCGGTGTCACCATCAGCGTCACCCCGCCCGCGAGGGCGAGATCGCACTCGCCGGAGCGCAGCGCCTGGGCCGCCAGGTGGGTGGCGACCAGGGACGACGAGCAGGCGGTGTCCACGGTCAGCGCCGGGCCGTGCAGTCCGAGCGCGTAGGCGAGCCGGCCCGAGGCCACGCTCAGCGCCGACCCGGTGCCGACGTACCCGTCGAGCTGGTCGAGCCGGGAGCCGGAGAGGTAGTCGCTGCCGAACATGCCGACGTACACACCGGTGGTGCTGCCCGCCAGTTCCGCGGGCACGATCCCGGCCCGTTCCAGGGCCTCCCACGCGGTCTCCAGCAGCAGGCGCTGCTGCGGGTCCATGGCGGCGGCCTCCCTCGGGGTGATGCCGAAGAACCCGGCGTCGAAGGAGCCGATGTCGTCGAGGAAGCCGCCCTCACGGGCATAGGTCTTGCCCGCCGCGTCCGGATCGGGGTCGTACAGCGACTCCACGTCCCAGCGGTCGGCCGGGAACGGGCCGACGGCGTCGCGGCCGTCCGCGACCAGCCGCCACAGGTCCTCCGGGTCGCCGACGCCGCCGGGCAGGCGGCAGGCCATGGCCACCACCGCGATCGGCTCGTCGGCGCCCGGGACCGCTGTGGTGCCGCCCGGGGCCGTCGTGGCCGCGCGGCCCGGCCCGGTGCGGTGCGGCCCGCCGGTCTCCGTCGCGAGCGGGCCGGCGAGCAGGTAGGCGGTGAGGCGGTCGGGGGTGGGATGGTCGAAGAGCAGGGTGGCGGGGAGCCGGGCGTCGAGGCGGCCCGCGATGCGGTTGCGCAGCTCCACGGCGGTCACCGAGTCCATGCCGAGTTCGCGCAACGGCTGGTCGGGGCGGACGGATTCGGCCGAGCGCAGCCCGAGGGCGCGTGAGGCCTCCTCGCGGACCAGGGCGAGGACGCGGCCCGCTCGTTCGCTCTCGGGCAGCCGGGCCAGTCGCGCCGCCAGGCCCGTGGACCGCCCGGCGGTGCGGGGCGCGGGCAGCAAGGACCGCCAGAGCGCCGCGTCGGCCGCCGGCCCCGTGCGCAGCCTGGGCAGGTCCAGCGCCCAGGCGACGAGGTGCGGGGTACCGCGCCGCAGAGCCAGCGCGGCGAGTCCGCGGCCCTGTGCGGGGGTGAGGGCTCGGTGGCCGGACCGGGCCATCCGCGCCAGGTCGGCGTGTTCGGCGGCCAGTCCCTCGCCGGACCAGGCGCCGAAGGAGACGGAGGTGGCGGACAGGCCCAGCGCCCGCCGGTGGTGGGCGAGTTGGTCGAGGAAGACGTTGGCCGCCGCGTAGTTGCCCTGCCCGGCGTTGCCGACGACTCCGGCGGCCGAGGAGACCAGCAGGAACATCGTGAGCGGCAGGCCGGCGGTCAGCCGGTGGAGATGGGCGGCGCCGTCGACCTTGGGGCGCAGGACCCGGGCGAGGCGTTCGGGGGTCAGCTCGGCGACGACGCCGTCGTCCAGGACGCCCGCGCAGTGCACGACACCGCGCAGCGGCAGCTCATCGCCCACTCCGGCGAGCACGTCGGCCAAGGCGTCCGCGTCGGCGACGTCGCAGGCCGCCACCTCCACCTCGGCGCCGAGCGCGCCGAGTTCGGCCGTGACGTCCGCGGCGCGCGAATCGGCCGGTCCCCGACGTGAGGTCAACAGCAGTCGCGGTACGCCCTGTTCGGCGAGCAGCCGGGCGAGGTGGCGGCCGACGGCGCCCAGTCCGCCGGTGACGAGCACGGTGCCGTCGGCGGGCAGGCCGTCGACCGGCTCGGCAGCACGGGCCCGCACCAGCCGTGGAGCGACCAGCACCCCCTCGCGCAGGGCGAGTTCGGGCTCGCCGGGGTGCGCGAGGGCGGCACTCAGCCACTCGGCGGAGCTCCCGGCGGAGGCGTCGTCGAGGTCGAGCAGGGTCAGCCCGAGGGCGGGGTGCTCGGCGCGGGCGCTGCGGGCCAGGCCCCACAGCACGGACTGGGCGAGCCCGGTCACGGCGTCGCCCTCGGCGGCGGCGACGGCGCCGCGCGTGACCCAGACGGTCCGGGCGGGCGCCTCGTCGGGCGCGAGCGTCGCCAGGGCGCGCAGTTCGGCGAGCGCGGTGGCCGCCGACTCCTGTGCCGCGGCCGCCGGTTCCGCCCCTCGCGCCGGGCGCGGCCAGATCCGTACGACGATGTCGGCGTCCGCACCGGCCATCGGGACGCCCGCCGCGGCGAGGTCGTGCGCCATCGCCGCGACCGCGGGGTCCGACGACTCGCCGAGGACGGTCCAGGTACCGGTGCCCGGACTCACCGTGGGCACCGCCGTCCCCGACTCGGTCGCCCCCGGAGCGACCGTCCCCGCTTCGGGCTGCGTGTCCACCTGTGTCCATGTCACCTCGTACAGGTGACGGGCGTGCTCGGACGCCGGGTCCAGGTCGGCCGGCGCCACCGCCCGCAGTCGTACGTTCTCCAGCCGTCCGGCCGGGAAGCCGTCGGCGTCCCACAGGGTCACCTCCAGCGTGCGGTCGTCCGCCGCGCCGCCGGTCCGTCGTACACGAGCGGTCAGCTCGGTCGCGCCGTCGCCGGGCGGCAGCACGCAGCGGCCCACCGAGACCGGCAGCAGCACCCGGCCGTCGGACGGGTCGAGCGCGGCGGCCACGTGCAGCGCCGCGTCGAGCAGCGCGGGGTGGACGGGGTAGGGGTCGCTCACGTCCCGGGCGGCGGCGGGCAGCGACAGCCGGGCCAGCAGCTCGCCGTCGCCGGTCGGGACGGCCTCCCGGACACCCCGGAAGGCGGGGCCGTAGCCGAGGCCCAGGCCGGTCAGCCGGTCGTAGGCGTCCGGGCTCCAGGCGGGTACGGCGGCCTCCGGCCATCCGGGCGGCGGCCCGTCCGCCGCACCGGTCGGGGCATCAGCCACGGTAGCGGTCGCGGTCGCGTGCAGGGTCCAGCCGGTGGTGTCCCCGTCGCGCGTACGGCTGTGGACGGTGACCTCCGGTACCGGTCCCTCCGTGCCGACCTCGACGGACACCTCGACAGTACCGGCGGACGGCAGGGTGAGCGGGCTGACGACGAGCAGGTCGGCGAGGTCGGCCGGGTGGTCGGGGCGGGCCGTGGCCAGCGCCGCGCGGCACAGTTCCAGCAGGGTCGTGCCGGACACCACGGTCCGCCCGAACACCGTGTGGTCGGGCAGCCAGTCGGCGGTGGCCGTGGACCACTCGTTGCGGAACGTCCAGCGGGCCTGGTCGGCCGACTGGAGCTGGATGCCCAGCAACGGGTGTGCGGCCCGGTCGAGAAGGCCGGAACCGCCTTCGGCGGACTCGGGCTCGATCCAGTACCGCTGCGGGTCCCAGGCGTAGGTGGGCAGCTCGGCGGGCGCGGCGTCGGGCACCAGCCGCCGCCAGTCGACCGGCCTTCCTTGGGCGTGGAGTTCGGCCGTGGCCAGGTCCAGGCAGGCCGGTCCGTCCTCGTCCCGGCGCAGCGAGCCGACGACGACCAGGTCCTCGCCCACTTCGTCGCCGACCGTGCGCAGCGCGGTCGACAGGGCCGGGTGCGGGCCGAGTTCGACGAAGCAGCGGTATCCGTCGGCCGTCATGCGCGCCACGGTGGGTCCGAAGCGCACGGGCGCGCGCAGGTTGGTGTACCAGTAGTCCGCCTCGAGTTCCCCGGTGACCGGTTCGCCGGTGACCGTGGAGTACCAGGTGACGGAGGTCGGGGTGGTGACGACCCCGTCGAGTTCGTCCAGGACGCTCGCGCGAACCGGTTCGACCTGGGCACTGTGGGACGCGTAGTCCACGTCGAGGCGGCGGACGAAGACCTGCTCCCGGTCGAGGTCGGCGAGCAGCGCCTCCAGTGCCTCGACGGCGCCGGAGACCACCGTGGAGCGGCCGCTGTTGACGGCGGCGACCGAGACGCGGCCGTCGAGCCCGGCGAGACGGACCTCCACCTCGGTGTGCGGGAGGCCGACGACGGCCATGGTCCCGGAGCCGGACAGCCCGGTCAGGGCCCGGCTGCGCAGCGCGACCACGGCTGCCGCGTCGTTGAGGCTGAGCGCCCCGGCGGCGCAGGCCGCGGCGACCTCGCCCTGGCTGTGCCCGATCACGGCGTCGGGGCGGACGCCACGGGCCCGCCACACCGCGGCCAGCGACACCATCACGGCGAAGAGCGCCGGCTGTACGACGTCGACGCGGTCCAGGCCGGGAGCGCCCGCGTCACCGCGCAGGACGGCCGCGACGGACCATCCGGTGAACGGGCGCAAGGCACCGTCGCAGCGGTCGAGTTCGTCCGCGAACACCGGGTCCCGTACCAGCAGGTCCCGGGCCATACCGGTCCACTGGGCGCCCTGGCCGGGGAAGACGAAGGCCAGCTTGCCCGCGGGGCGGCTCTGCCGGGGCCCGACGGTCTGGCCGCCCTCGGTGCCGAGGTCTCCACGCTCGTCCTCGACGGCCAGGGCGCGCAGCGCGGTCCGCAGCGCGTCGCGGTCACCGGCGCGGACCACGGCGCGTTGCTCGAAGTGGGTGCGGTGGTGGGCGAGCGTGGCGCTCACCACCGGAAGCGGCAACCCGGGTCGGACGTCCAGGGTTTCGAGGAGACGGGCGGCCTGGCCCCGCAGGGCGGGGAGGGTGCGGGCGGAGAGGGGGAAGAGGAGGTCCCTCGACACCATGTCGGACGCATCCGTCGGCGCCGCGTCGGACGCATCCGTGGGCACCGCGTCGGACGCATCCGCCGGCGCCTCCGCGGATACCGGCCGGGGTGCCTCCTCCAGGACCACGTGCGCGTTCGTCCCGCTGATCCCGAACGCGCTGATCCCGGCCCGTCGCACCCGGTCCGTGCGACGCGGCCACTCCTCGTCGCCGTGGTGCAGGCGCAGACCGCCGCGCGCCCAGTCGACGTGCTCGGTCGGAGCCCCGGTGTGCGGGGAGGCCGGTATCCGCTGGTGCCCGAGCGACAGTACGGTCTTGATGACCCCGGCGATACCGGCCGCGGCCTGGGTGTGGCCGATGACGGACTTCAGGGAGCCGACGCCGAGCGGCCGGTCGGCCGGGCGGTCCGGTCCGAAGACCGCGGCCAGCGCGTTGCCCTCGACGGGGTCGCCGAGCCGTGTTCCGGTGCCGTGCGCCTCGACGTGGTCGATGTCCTCGGGGCGCAGCCCGGCGGTGTGCAGGGCGGCACGCAGCACCCGTTCCTGGGCGAGGCCGCTCGGGGCGCTGAGCCCCTGGCTGCGCCCGTCCTGGTTGATCGCGGAGCCGCGGACGACGGCGAGCACCCGGTCGCCGTCCCGGCGTGCGTCCGCGAGCCGTTTGAGCAGCACCAGGCCGCAGCCCTCGGCCCACACCACGCCGTCCGCGTCGGCCGAGAAGGGCCGGCACCGCCCGGACGGCGACAGCCCGCGCAGTCTGCTGAACTCGACGTGTCCACGCGGGGTCACCAGCAGGCTCGCACCGCCCGCGAGGGCCAGGTCGCACTCCCCGCCCGCCAGCGCCCGGGACGCGAGGTGCAGGGCGACGAGGGAGGAGGAGCAGGCGGTGTCGACGGTGACGGCGGGGCCCTGGAGGCCGAGGGTGTAGGCCAGGCGCCCGGAGGCGACGCTGGACGCCGAGCCGGTGCCCACGTGCCCGTCGAGCTGTCCGAGGGACGCCGCGGACAGATAGCCGCTGTCGTAAAGGCCCACGTAGACACCGGTGTTGCTGCCGTTCAGGTCGGCGGGGAGGATGCCCGCGCGCTCGATCGCCTCCCAGCCGGTCGCCAGGAGCAGCCGCTGCTGGGGGTCCATCGCCGCGGCCTCGCGCGGGGAGATGCCGAAGAAGGACGCGTCGAAGCGGTCGATGGGGTCGAGGAACCCGCCGCGCAGGGTGTAGGCCCGGCCGACGGCCTCGGGATCGGGGTCGAGGAGCCGCCGTGTGTCCCAACGGCCCGCGGGGACTTCGGTGATGGCGTCCTCGCCCGAGGTCAGCACCCGCCACAGGCCGTCGGGGTCGTCGGCGTGACCGGGGAAGTGACAGGCCATGGAGATGACGGCGATGTCGTCGTGGGCCGGTGCGGACCGCCGCGCGGGCGGCCCGTCCCCCGGCCGGTCTCCCCCGGGCCCCGGGTCGGCGAGCAGCGCGTCGGCCAGGGCCGCGACGGTGGGGTGGTTGAACAGGAAGGACGGCTCCAGCGGCCGGCCGACGTGCTCCGCGAGTTCGACGGTCAGGGCGACCAACTGACGCGATCCCAGGCCGAACTCGGCGATCGGCCGGTGCGGGTCGACGGTCAGCGGGTCGAGTCCGGCCGCCTCGGCGACGGCCGTCGCCAGCCAGGCCCGTAGGCCCTCGGCGGTCTTGGGGGACGGCTCGGGGGTTCGCTTCGGGGACTCGTTCGCAGGCATCGGGAAAAGGTGTCCTCGGGAACTGGGGTTCGGGCGGAATGCCGTACGTACCGGGCACGGCCGTACGGCGGCTGCGGGCGGGCACGGGCCGCGGAGCGGGGTCGGACGGGCGTCGGCGCGGGCGTGGGCGGCACCGTGCTCCCGGGCCCGCGCCGGGTGCCGGGCCCTGGACGCGGGAGCCGGACCGTCGGCGCGGACGGGCGCGCCCGTGACGGACGTGCACCCGTCGGCACGCCCGGGCCTGCCCGCCGCAGGTGCGTCGCCGTCGGGACCGACGCCCGACCCGCCGCCGGTGGCGGACCGGTGGCGCCGACGGACGCACCCACGACCGGCGCCGAACCGTCGGCGACGGACCGTCGTCGGTCCCGTACCGCCCGCGGCGACGGACGTGCCCGTGCCCGGCGTCATCCCGTGGCGGGCACGCCCACCGTCGAGAGGGTGCCGTCGCGGTACGCGTCCCGGCAGGCGCGGCGCTGGATCTTGCCGCTGGAGGTCTTGGGGATGGTGCCGGGGTGGACGAGGACGACATCGTGCACGGCCGGCCCGTGGGCGTCGCCGATCGCGGCGCGCACCAGATCGGTGATCTTCTCGGCCTCGTCGGCGGCCTCGGGGGCCACCTCGGCGACCAGGACCGCCAGTTCGCCCTCCACCCCGGCGTCGACGGAGAACGCGGCGGTGCAGCCCGGCCGCAGCGCCGGATGGCACATCTCGGCGGCGAGCTCCAGGTCCTGCGGGTAGTGGTTGCGTCCGTCGACGACCATCAGGTCCTTCAGGCGGCCGGTGACGAACAGCTCGCCGGAGCGCAGGAATCCGAGGTCGCCGGTGCGCAGGAAGCGTCCCTCGTGGCCGGCCGTTGTGGCGCGGAAGGTCTGCCGGGTGGCGAGGGCGTTGCGCCAGTAGCCCTTGGCGACGCTCGCGCCGCTCACCCAGATCTCGCCGACCTCGCCCTCGGGGAGTTCGACGCCCTGCTCGGGGTCGGCGACGACGAGGGTGACGCCGGGTCCTGGCCGTCCGCAGCCGATCGCGGCCGCGTCCGCCGCACCGGTGTGCGCCCCCGCGTCGGCCGGCTCCAGCAGGACCGGCGGGGTGTCCACCGAGCCGCCGGTGACCATCACGGTGGCCTCGGCCAGGCCGTAGCAGGGGTAGAAGGCCTCGCGGCGGAAGCCCGCCGGTGCGAAGGTGCCGGTGAAGCGGCGCAGGGTGGCGGCGCGGACCGGTTCGGCGCCGTTGAAGGCGACCTTCCAGGAGCTGAGGTCGAGGCTGTCGACGAGTTCGGGGGTCGCGTGCTTGAGGCACAGCTCGTAGGCGAAGTTGGGGCCGCCGCTGGTGTGCGGGCGGAACCGGCTGATCGCGGTCAGCCAGCGCTCGGGCCGCTGGAGGAAGTGCAGCGGTGAGAAGAGCGTGGTGGTCAGGCCGAGGTGGACGGTGTTCAGGACCGGTCCGATCAGGCCCATGTCGTGGTACATGGGCAGCCAGCTCAGGACCAGTTCGCCGCCGTACTCCTCGATGGTGTCGGGCGTGTGGCCCATCCGTTCGGTGATGACCCGTTCGTTGTCGAGCAGGTTCCCGTGGGTCACGACCACGCCCTTGGGGGCGGAGGTGGAGCCGGAGGTGTACTGGAGGAAGGCGACCGAGTCGGCGGTGAGGTCGGGTGCGCGCCAGCCGTCCGCCGCGTCGTCGGGTATGTCCTCGGTGACGACCCGGGTGACGCCGCCCAGTTCGGGCAGGTGCTGCGCCAACTCGTCCAGTGCCGCGACGACTTCGCGCCCGCCCAGGACGACCGCGGGTTCCGCGTCGGCGATCAGCCGTCGCATCCGGGTCAGGGCACGGTGGTTGTGGGCCCGGCCCTGCGGGGGGACGCCCGGTACGGCGACGACGCCGGCCGAGAGGCAGCCCAGGTATCCGGAGATGAACTCCAGGCCGGACGGGTAGAGCAGCAGGGCACGGGATCCGGCCAGGCCGCGGTCCTGGAGCCAGGCGGCGACGGCCCGGGAGCGACGGGCGAGCCGGGCGTAGGTGATCTCCTGTAATGCTCCGTCACAGTCACCGGTGACGAGATAGCGGTAGGCGACGCGGTCCGGCTGTTGCGAGGCGTGCGTGGTCAGGACATCAACCAGGGAACGAGCCATGAGACGAGTTTCACCTGTCCGAATCTAAGAGAAAGGGAACTGGAGTTCGAAATTCAGGTCCCGCTGATGCGCGGAATCCGCCGACGAACCGGCCCCCTTGCCGGATCGCGCGCACCGCCGACCTGCCCGGGAAGTCGCGGCACCGCGGCCGCCCACACCCGGCGTCCCCCGCTCGGCGTGCTACCAACGGGTAGACCATAGCAAGTCCGTTCGCTTCACAGGACGGACTCACGTAAACCCTGGATGTCCGACAAGGTGTCGATGACCAGGACTGATTGCGCATTAAACCGATACCGACCGGTCGGGCAGGGTTCTGTTCTCGGCCTTCGGCGTCCGGCGTCCGGCGTCCGGCGTCCGGCGTCAGAAGTCCACGGGGTCCCGCACGATCGGACACGTCATGCAGTGCCCGCCGCCCCGCCCGCGCCCCAGTTCGGCACCGACGATGGTGACCACCTCGACGCCGGCCTTGCGCAGCAGCGTGTTGGTCTGGGTGTTGCGGTCGTACGTGAACACCACCCCCGGTTCCAGGGCGACCGCGTTGTTGCCGCTGTCCCACTGCTGCCGCTCGGAGGCGTAGACGTCGCCGCCGGTCTCCACGACCCGGAGCTCCGGCAGGCCGAGCGCCTCGGCGACCACGTCGACGAACGCCTTCGAGCCCTCGTCGGTGATCTCGACGCCGACGGCCTCCTTGTCCGACGGCCGCAGGGAGAAGGTGTGCACGGCCTCCATGATGGCCGGATACAGCGTCACCAGGTCACGGTCGGCGAAGGTGAACACGGTGTCGAGGTGCATCGCGGAGCGCAGCCTCGGCAGCCCGGCGACCACCACCCGCTCGGCGGCGCCCTGCTCGAACAGGGCCGTGGCGACCTGGGACACCGCCTGGCGCGAGGTGCGTTCGCTCATCCCCATCAGCACGACGCCGTTGCCGACCGGCATGATGTCGCCGCCCTCGAACGTCGCCTGTCCCCAGTCGCGTTCGGGGTCGCCCCACCAGACGGTGGACCCCACGTACTCGGGATGGAACTGGTAGATCGCCTTCATCAGCAGGGTCTCGCCGTGCCGGGCCGGCCAGTACAACGGATTGAGCGTGAGGCCGCCGTACAGCCAGCACGTGGTGTCCCGGGTGTAGAGGGTGTTGGGCAGCGGTGGCATCAGGTACTCGCGCACACCGGTCGACTCCCGCGCGAGGGCGAGGTAGCCGGTGCGGTACTCCTCCGGCAGGTCGGTGGTGGCCAGGCCGCCGAGCAGGAACGTGGCGAGCCGGGACGGGGCGAGGGTCTCCAGATAGGCGCGGGTGCTGTCGATGAGCCCCAGCCCGACCTCGTTCGCGGTGATCTTCCGGTCGAGGAGCCATTCCCGGGCCTCGGGAATCGCCATGGTCTGCGCGAGCAGGTCGTGCAACTCCACCACCTCGACACCGCGTTCGCGCATCTTGTTGACGAAGTCCGCATGGTCGCGCTGGGCGTTCTCCACCCACATCACGTCGTCGAAGAGCAGATCGCCGGAGTTCGTGGGGGTGAGCCTGTGGTGGGCGAGCCCGGGGGCACAGACGAGCACCTTGCGCAGCTTGCCGACCTCGGAGTGGACGCCGTACGCGGGGCGGATGTCTTGACCGGTCATGGTGCACCTTCCGGGGTCAGAGGCTGATCCAGCCGAGGGCCAGGGCGGCGATCCCGACGACCGCGCCGACCACCGACACGGCGAGGACGACGAGTTCACGGCCCGAGAACACCCGCCGGCCCTGCTCCCTGCGGGCCATCACGAACAGGGCGGTGGCGGGTGCGTAGACGATGAGCGAGAGCAGCAGGAACCTGGGGCCGGCCGCGTAGAGGAGGAACGCCGTGTACACGGTGGCCAGCAGGGCGACGAGCAACTCCCCGTTCCCGCGCCTGCTCGCGCCGCCCCCCGCCGCCGCGCCCGTCCCGCCCGTCGGCCCCCGGCCGGCCTCACCCCCCGGCCCGCCGCGCCCGTCTCCCGGACGTTCGCTCCCGGTAGGACCGCCGGGTCCGGTCGGCGGCCCGGTACCGCCGCCGGCGCCCGGTCCGCTCGCCACCGCGACGCGCCCCCTGTCCCGGCGCCCGGCGAGCGCGACCCGTACCGCGAAGGCGGCGGCCAGCAGGAACGGGATCAGCGTCAGCGCGCTGGTGAGATCGAGCGCGAAGTCGAACGCGTCGTCCGAGAACAGGGTGACGATCAGGAAGACCTGACTCAGCAGGGTGGTCATCACCAGCGCGGGCACCGGCACGTCGGCCGCGGTGGAGCGTTTCAGGAACCGCGGCATGTCGTCGTCCTGGGCCGCCACGAACAGCACCTCGGCGGCCATCAGGGTCCAGGCGAGATAGGCGCCGAGGACGGACACGACCAGCCCGACGCTGACGAAGACCTGGCCCCAGGTGCCCACGGCGGACTCCAGGACGCCCGCCATGGAGGGCTGCCGGAGCCGGGCGATCTCACCCATCGGCAGCAGGCCGTACGACACGATCGTCACCGACGCGAAGATCGCGAAGACGCTGAGGAAGCCGAGGACGGTGGCACGGCCGACGTCCTCCCGGCGGCTGGCGTGCCGGGAGTAGACGCTGGCGCCCTCGACCCCCAGGAACACGAAGACCGTGACCAGCATGGTGCCCTTGACCTGGTGGAAGAGCGATCCGGCGTAGTCGGCGCCGGCGAAGTTGTCGGCGAAGACCTGGGGGTCGAGGTAGAAGAGCGCGAGCAGGACGAAGACGATGATCGGCACGACCTTGGCGACGGTGACGATCCGGTTGACGGCCGCCGCCTCCTTCACCCCCCGGCGGATCAGCAGGAAGAACAGCCACAGGCCCACCGAGGACAGCACCACGGCGAGCACCGTGTCGCCGTGGCCGAGGCCGGGGGCGACGGCACCGGCCGTCGACATGATCAGTACCCAGTACGTCACGTTGCCGACGCAGGCGCTGGCCCAGTAGCCGAACGCCGAGAAGAAGCCCAGGTACTCGCCGAAGCCCGCCTTGGCGTACGCGTACACGCCGGCGTCGAGGTCCGGGCGGCGCACCGCGAGCGTCTGGAAGACGAGCGCCAGCATCAGCATGCCGGTACCGGCGACGGCCCACGCGATCAGCGCGCCGGCGACCCCCGTGTGCGCGGCGAAGCGGCTCGGGAGGGAGAAGACGCCCGCCCCGACCATGGATCCGACGACCATGGTGGTGAGGGTCGGCAGGCTCAGTTTCGCGACAGCCACGCGTGTGACACTAATAGTGAAATACCGGAAACAACCGGATGAACTGCCCCAAATGCCTGACGGAAGAATCAGTCATATCGTTCTGGTATGGAGCACGCACTCAGTCCAACGACCCTCGCCGAGCTGCGGCGACCGCGCCCCTATCCGGCGGTGTCCGTGCTGACCCCGACGCATCGCCGCGAGCCCGACAACGCACAGGATCCCGTCCGGCTGCGCAACGCGGTCGCCGAGGCCAAGCGACAGCTGGAGTCCGATCCCGCGGTCACCCGGGCAGGACGCACCGCGGTCGTCGACCAGTTGGACCGCGCGCTGGCCGAGGTCGACCTCGCGCACGCCGAGGACGGTCTGGTGATCTTCGCCGCTCCGGGAGAGCACCAGGTGTGGTCGCTGGCCCGTCCGGTACCGGAACGGGTCGTACTCTCGGACACCTTCCTGACCCGCAACCTGGTCTCCGCGCAGGCGGCCGAACGGCCGTTCTGGGTGCTGTCGGTCTCCGCCGATCGCGTCACGCTCTGGAACGGCGGCGCCGACCGGGTGGCCGAGGAGCACATCGGCGCGTTCCCGATGACCCGCGGTCTCGACAACTTCGACGCCGAGCGCCAGCAGCGCATCGGTGACCATGCCAGCACCTTCCGCGACGAGGGAACCCGCCACTTCCTGCGCGAGGCCGACATCGCGATGAGCCGGATCCTGCGGGGCAGCCCGCGGGCCCTGTACGTCACCGGCGAACCGGCGGCGCTGTCCACGCTGTCCGAGGTGGGCGGGGCCACCAGCAGGAACGCGGTGCACATCCCGCACGGCGGACTCGCGAACGGCTCCCCCGACGCGGTGTGGCAGGCCGTACGGCCCGTGCTGGCCGCCGAGGCCCGCAGGAACGTGGAGTCCGTCCGCCGGGAGCTCGAATCCGCCCGCGGCCGCAAGGAGTTCGCGGCCGGCGTGGACGAGATCTGGCGCAACGCGGTGGAGGCGCGGATCCGGCTGCTCGCCGTCGAGGAGAACTACCGGATCACGGTCCGTGACGACGGCGACCATCTGATCCCCGCCCTGAGCGGCGACCTGGACGCCCGCGAGGACATCGTGGACGAGATCGTCGAACAGTGTCTGGAGACGGGAGCGGACGTCCGCTTCGTCCCGGACGGCACGCTGGGCGACTCCCAGGGAATCGCGGGCGTGCTGCGCTACTGACGCGGCTCCCCCGCGGTCCCGTTCCCCCGGGTCCCGCCGGCACGCCCCCCCGCACACGGACCGGCACGCGTCCGCGCTCTCCTGTCCCCTTGACGACCATGAAACGCTGGTCGCCGAGGACCCGCCCGGGCAGCACCGCTGCCCGCCGCGGGCCCCGGAAAGGAGTCTGGGAGTCGTGTCCGACCTGCTGGGGGTAGCTGTTCTGGGAGCCGGCCACATGGGTGCCGACCATATACGACGTCTCGCTCAGGTGGTGAGCGGTGCGCGAGTGGCCGCCGTCGCCGATCCCGACGCGGGACGCGCCAAGGAAGCGGTCGCCGGGCTCGACGGTGTCGTGGTGCACACCGAGGTGGAGGCCGCCCTCGCGGCGCCGGGCGTCGACGCCGTACTGATCGCGTCGCCGGGTCCGGCGCACGAGGAGGCCCTGCTGGCGGCCTTCGACCGCGGTCTGCCGGTGCTGTGCGAGAAGCCGATGGTGCCGGGGTCCGCGGGAGCGCTGCGGGTGGTCGAGGCGGAGGCGCGGCTGGGCCGCAGGCTCGCCCAGATCGGGTTCATGCGCCGCTACGACGCCGAGTACCGGCGGCTGAAGTCCCTGCTGGACAGCGGGCGGTTGGGGCGGCCGCTGATGCTGCACTGCACCCATCGCAACGTCTCCTCGCCGCCCGGCTTCACCAGCGCCATGCTGATCGACAGTTCCGTGTCGCACGAGATCGACGCGGCCCGCTGGCTGCTGGACCAGGAGCTGACCGCGGTGAGCGTGTTCCGGCCCCGGGCCGCCTCGGGCGCCCCCGAGGGCCTGCTGGACCCGCAGTTCGTGCTCTTCGAGACCGCCGGGGGCGCTCTCGTCGACGTGGAGGTCTTCGTCAACTGCGGCTTCGGCTACCAGGTGCGCTGCGAGGCGGTCTGCGAGCAGGGCAGCGCCCGGATCGGCGAGGAGCACGCCATGGCCGTGACGGCGGCGGGCGCCGCGAGCCGGGAGGTCCCGGCGGACTACCTCGTGCGGTTCGCGGACGCCTACGACCGTGAGGTGCAGGCCTGGGTCGACGCGACCCGGCGGGGCCACGTCACCGGGGCGAGCGTCTGGGACGGTTACGCCTCCTCCGTCGTCGCCGAGGCCGGGGTCCGGGCGCTGGAGAGCGGCGGCCGGGTGACCGTGGAACTCGCCCCGCGCCCGGACCTGTACGCGGGCGTCAGCCGCTGACGCTGGGGGCGCCGGTCTCCAGGTGGCCGGTGAACCGGCGCGACCAGGTGGTGTCGGAGTCGACGGTGACCGTGAGGTCGTACCAGCCGTTCTGGTGGGCGACCACGTCGAAGAAGTCCTCCGTCGACCCGCCCGCCGCGACCCGGTAGGTCCACGGACCGTCGTCGCGGTAGTGGTTCGCGGTGATCGTGAACGTGACCGCGGCGGCGGCCGAGTTGGTCATCCGCAGCCAGAGGGCCTCGCGGCCCGTACCGGACTCCACCGCGTAACGCGCGCTCACCTCTGCCGACTTGCCGGCCCTGGTCGCGTCGCCCCGGAACCGGCGCAGGAAGCGGTTGGGGCCGAGCATCGTCAGGTCGTACTTGCCGTCGCCGTACCCCGCGCCGATGTTGAAGGAGTCGGTCGCGGTGGCGCCCGCGTCGACCGTGTACTGCCAGGGCGTGGTGTCGCGGTAGGCGTTGGGATGGATCGAGAAGTGCGCCGCCCGGGTCGCGGGGGCGCCCTGGTTGGCCATGGTGAACCAGGCGAGGATCCGGCCGCTCGCGCCGAACTCCAGCCGGTCCAGCTGTCCGCCGGGCTGGTAGGGCAGCGCCCGGGCGGGCCTGGTGCCGGGCTCCTGGGCGGGCGGCGCGTTGGTGGTGGGGACCGGGTTGGGCAGCGGCCCGCAGGTGGCGTAGCCGATGACGCTCGTGGCGGGCAGGTCCACCGCGCCGTACACCGGGGCGGCGAAGTCGAAGACGCCGGTGAGGTCGCCGCTCACCCTGCGGCGCCAGGCGCTGATGTTGGGGCAGGCGGCGGGCTTGCCCAGGGCCGTCGTCCAGGTCTCCAGGAAGCGCAGGACCGAGGTGTGCTCGAAGACCTCGGAGGAGACCCAGCCGCCGCGGGTCCAGGGCGAGATCACGATCATGGGGACGCGGAAGCCGAAGCCGTACGGGACCCCGTTGAGGAACTCCCCGGCGGTGCCGGCGGGCGGGACCGGGGGCGGCACATGGTCGAAGAAGCCGTCGTTCTCGTCGTAGTTGAGGAACAGGACGGTGGAGTCGAGGACTTGGGGATCCGCGGCCAGCGCCCGGTAGACGAGGTCGACGAAGTGGGCGCCGTCGCCGGGCGGGGCGTACGGATGCTCGGAGAAGGCCTGGTTGGCCACCACCCAGGAGACCTGGGGGAGCGTGCCCGCGACCACGTCCGCCCTGATGGCGGCGGCGATGTCGTCGGGGGTCGAGCCGGTGACCGCCGGCACGGAGGACATGCCCCGGTCGTACAGCGGGTCGCCCGCCCTGGCGGCGGCGAACTTCTTGAAGTACGCGCAGCCGTTGTCCCCGTAGTTGTCCCGGGCGTTCTGGTAGACCCGCCAGGTCACCCCGGCGCCCTGGAGCGCCTCGGCGTAGTTCTGCCAGGTCAGACCGGACTCGTCGCCGCCGTCGTAGCTGGCCGCGTCGACCTTGCCGCTCCACAGGTAGGTGCGGTTGGGGCCGGTCGCGCTGAGCGTGGAGCAGAAGTAGGCGTCGCAGACGGTGTAGTTGTCGGCGAGCGCGTAGTGGAAGGGGATGTCGGCGCGGTCCAGGTGGCCGAGGGAGCGCACGTTGCCCACGCCCGAGACCCACTTGTCCATCCGGCCCTTGTTCCAGGCGGCGTGCTGCGAGGACCAGGAGTGCGGCAGTTCGCCGTTGCACTGCGCCAGGGTCTCGCCGTCCGCGCCGCCCGCCGCCGGGGTGGCGCTCAGCCGCCACGGGTACTGGCGGCCGGAGCCGTTCGGCTGGTCGAGGACGCCGTGACCGCCGGCCAGGGTGATGCCGCTGCGGTCGTCGAAGCCGCGCACTCCGCGCAGGCGCCCGAAGTAGTGGTCGAAGCTGCGGTTCTCCTGCATGAGGATCACCACGTGGCGTACGTCCGAGATCGTGCCGGTGGCCGCCGCCCCGGCCGCGGCGGCCGTCCGGGGGCCCGTGCCCGTCGCGATGCCCGCCGCCATGGAAGCGCCCAGTCCCACGAAACCTCTTCGGCTGATCGGTGTCATTCGCCCCGCCCTCGTCAGCGGAGTGCCCTTGCGGCACACCGTCGCAAGGCTGCACGGGGCAGTCGTCGAGCTCCCTGCCCGCGCGGCGAGACCGAGGTGAATAGCTGTCAAATGTGTTGCTCAGTACGCGACTTGCTTTCAGGCGGTGGGGAAGAGGGCCCGCAGCCCCTCGTCGACGGCGGCGGCGAGGTCCTCCTCGCCCGGCGCCACGACCGCGTAGGTGCGGACCAGGAAGCGACGCAGCGCGGGGGTGTCGAACTGGAGCAGCGCCATCCCGTGCGGGGAGTGGAACTCCAGGACGGTACGGGACCCCCCGCACGGCCAGATGTGCACGTCGCCGCCGCCCGCCGGGCCCTGGAGGCCGGCCTCCAGCAGCGTCCGGCCGAAGGTCCAGGTGGCTCCCGCGCCGTCGAGGGAGACCTCGGGCGGGAAGTCGACGTGGACGGCGAGCGGGTCGGTGGCGGTGTAGCGGAAGACGGCGGGGACGGGAAGCTCCCGCTGCTCCGCGGTGATCAGGCGGCCGTGGCTGGGCTGCTCGACGGTGACGTCCATGGTCGTTCTCCCCCGGGATGGTTGGCTGTTCGCTCGGCCGGATCGCGGTTCTTGTCTTTACGACCCCGTAGCGGGCCTTCGCATTACGCGAAGCCGGTAACAATTTGGTGTGACTCGCATCACTCGATATGCGATGCGCTCATTCATAGAACAAAGAGACGTCGAACGCACAGCTGATCGCGGTCAATAGAACTCATCGATCCATCAAGCCACGTACTCCGTCTACGCCTTGCCCCATCGGACCACGTACGTCACTCACCCCACCCCACCGCGCCTTGAAGACCCTGACACATGCCAGAAGCACCACCGGATCGGGTGTTGCCGAATCCCTTACACGGAGTCGCGGGCTGTGCAACAGTCGTAACGGTCCTTCCGTCAGCCTTGGTCGTACCGTTCCCGCATCGGAGTGCGTCATGCCGTCCCCTCGCTCTGCGGACCGCCCCGCCGCGCAGCCGCCCGGACGCGGTTCGGTCGACGCGCTGATATCGCAGGCGCGACGGCTCAAGGGCGAGGTGGACGCCGTACGGCGTGACGCGCCGGGCGACGGATCCCACCCGGAGGAACGCTGGCAGCGCGCCCTGTACGACCTGGCGCTGCACCAACTCGACGACCTGGACGCGCACTTGGCGCAGCTCAGGGACGGCCCGCCGGCACCGCCCGCTCCCGGGACGGCACCCGTGCCGCCGCCCGCACCCGTCGCACCCCGCGGCGACTCCCTGCTCAGCCGGGTCGGCAGCGCCGAGTGGAACCTGCTGACCGACGAGGCCAGTTGGTCGGGCGAGCTGTTCGCGATCCTCGGCCGGGACCCGGCCGCTCCCCCGCTCACCCTCGACGAACTGCCCTCCCTGGTGCTCGACGAGGACCGTGCGCTGCTGACCGCCATGGTCACCGACTGTCTCGTCGACGCCAGGCCCATCGACGGGGAGTTCCGCGTCAGGCGCCCGGACGGCGGGCTGCGCACCGTCCACATGATGGGCGAGCCCGTCCTCGACGCCGACGGCGGCACCGTCTCCATGTGGGCGGTCCTGCGCGACGTCAGCGAACTGCGGCGCACACAGCGGGCGGTGACCGAGTCCAGGGACTCGCTGCGACACCACCAGCACCGCGCCCGGACCGAGCACCGGCTCGCGGTCGAACTCCAGGAGGCCGTGCTGCCCCCGTGGCGCGGCGCCCTGCGACTGCCGCACCAGGGACCCCGCGCGCTCGACCTGGCCGCCCACTACCTGCCCGCCTCGACGAGCACACTCATCGGCGGCGACTGGTACGACGCGCTGGAACTGTCCGACGGCGAGACCCTGTTGAGCGTCGGCGACCTCACCGGGCACGGCCCCACCGTCACCTCCGGCATGGCGATGCTCCTCGGCGCCCTGCGCGGCATGGCGATGGCGGGCACCGGACCCGCCCAACTGATGGCATGGCTGAACCAGTTGATCGACGCCACCGTCCAGCCGGCCCTCGGCAGCGCGGTCTGCTGCCGCTACCGCCCGGACACCCGCACCCTGGTGTGGGCGCAGGCCGGACACCCCGCCCCGCTGCTGTACCGCGGCGGGACGGGGCGCAGGCTCGACTCCCCGGACGGGGTACTGCTCGGCGCCACCTCGGGCGCCGTCTACGGGCAGGCCGAAGTGACCCTCCAGGTCGGCGACCTGCTCCTGCTGCACACCGACGGACTGGTCCCCGGGCGCAGCCGGGACACAGCCGTGGACCGACTCCTCGACCTGGCACCGCGGTTCGGCGAGGCGCGCACCGCGCAGGACGGTGTACGGATGGTCGTGGAGGAGTTCGGCGGGGCCGAGCGGCAGGACGACGCGTGTGTGCTCCTGGCCCGCGTGGCCTCGTGATCGGTCGGCTGTCACCGGTCGTGGTCGTCCGGGTGTCACCGGTCGTGGTCGTACAGCCGGCGTCGGCTGTGGCCGTGCGGCTGTCGTCGATTGTGGTCGCATAGTCGTCGTCGGTCGGGCCCGTGGTCGGTCACCGGTCGAGCCGGTGGGCCGGCCGTGTTCTGTCGTCACCTCTGGTTCGGCTCACGACAGCGGCCGCACGAAGCCCTCAGGCCTGCGCGCTGCCGCTTCTCTTCGCCGGCTTCGGCAGCGCCAGCCGGATTTCCTCGCGCAGTTCGCTGATCCTCGGATAGGCGGCGTACTCCGCGGTGAGCCGGTACATCTGGCGCAGCCGGTCCCAGGTGCGGAGCGAGGAGTTCGAGCCCATCGAGACCAGCGCGAGCCGGGCGTAGCGGTCGGCCTGTTCGGGGTCGTCCGCGATGAAGCACGCGGAGGCCATCGACAGGAAGTCGAAGATCTTCGACCGCTGCCGTCCGTCGACCCGCAGGGCCAGCGCCTTCTCCGCGTAGTACTGGGCGTGCACGGCCGCCGCCGGATCGTGCTCGGCCAGCGTGCGGTAGGCCAGTGCCTGCATGCCGTAGAGGTCCTCCTCCTTGAACGTCTGCATCCAGTCCGGGGTCTCCCGGTCCGCCCGGTCGGAGACGAAGAGGTCCTCCGCCTGCCCCAGCGTGCGGCGCATCGCCTGCCCCTTGCCCATCGACGCCTGCGCCCAGGCCTCCACGGTGTCGAGCATCGCCCGGGTGCGCGGCAGCACTTCGTCGCCCACACCGGACTTGGCGAGGTTCATCAGGTCCAACGCGTCGCCGGGCCGCCCCAGATGCACCATCTGGCGGGCCGCCCTGGACAGCGCCTCCCCTGCGCGCGGCCGGTCACCGCCCTCGCGGGCGGCATGGGCCGCGATGAGGAAGTACTTCTGGGCCGTGGGCTCCAGGCCGACGTCGTGCGACATCCAGCCGGCGAGGACGGCGAGGTTGGCGGCGACACCCCACAGGCGCCGCTGGAGATGCGGAGGATGGTGATAGGCGAGCATGCCTCCCACCTCGTTGAGCTGACCCACCACGGCCTTGCGTTGCAGGCCGCCACCGCGGGCCGCGTCCCAGGCCCGGAACACCTCGACGGATCGCTCCAGTTCCTCGACCTCCTGCGCCCCGACGGGGGCGGCCTCGTAGCGGTCGAACCCGGCGGGATCGGCGTGCAGGGGGTGGTCGAGTCGAGGAGCATCGGCGGTCAGGGTCGGATCGGTGTGCAGCCAGTCGTACATGGCGCTGCTGAGGGCGGATCCGGCGGCGAGCGCGGCACCCGCGCCCACCAAGCCGCGTCGGTTGAGCATGAGGTCCATTCCCGTGAATTCGGTGAGGACCGCGGCAGTCCGCTCGGGCGCCCACGGCACACCGTCGGGATGTTCCACGCTCCCGGCGCCCTGCCGCTTCCCCGCACGCCCGTGCCGGACCAGACCTAGGTCCTCTATGGTCACGACACGGCCGAGTCGCTCGGTGAACAGGGCTGCCAACACCCGCGGCACCGGATCACGCGGGATCTCTCCCATGTCGATCCACCGCCGCACCCGCGAGGTGTCGGTCGACAGCTGGGGGTGGCCCATGGCCGCCGCCTGCCGGTTGACCAGCCTCGCGAGTTCGCCCTTGGACCAGCCGGCCAGGCCGAACAGGTCCGAAAGACGGGTGTTGGGTTCTCCGCTCACGTCAAGCCCCCAGGTTCTCGGCTGACTTGAATGTAGCCCGGTGAGAGTTGCCGGGCGACTATTCGCCAGGCTTCGCCAGGGTTCGCCAGATGGTGTGCCACGGGACGACGGGTGTCAGGTAGGAATGCGCCACCCCGACCCGGTCGCCGAGGGACATTCCCCAGGATGCACCCGGGCGGCCGGGCCGGGCAGCGCACTGACGTCGCAGGCACACGAAGGGATCTGTCTCGCCCATGTACGCAGCATCGTCCTCCGTGTCCGCCCCGCCCCGGCTCCTGCACCCCCGCCCGGGCGGCAGCGGCCCCTACCTCGACCCCGCGCGGTCGACCGCGGCCCCCGTCATCGGTGCGGGCCGACCGCGGCGGGCCCCGGGCGTCGGTACGCAACCGCTCAGCGGGAGACTCGACTTGTCCGGTCCGCAGGGCGCCCAGCTGCGCGCGGCGATCGCGTCGGTGCACCGGATCTGCCCGGAGTTCTCCCCGGTGCAGGTGCTGCGCCGCAGCGGCCGCTCGGTCCTCCTCGTCGGTACGACGGGACGCAGCACGGCCGTCGCCAAGTGCTTACTCGACCACTCGCCCGTATGGGCCGAGCGGTACCGCCACGAAATAGCTGCGTACCGCACGTTCGTCCGGCAGCGCCCCCCGGTGCGCGTGCCGAGACTGATCGCGGCGGACCCGGACAACTGCACCCTGGTGATCGAGCGGATGCCCGGCCGGGTGGCGGCCCTCCAGCGGCACCCCGCCGAGGCCCCGGCCCGTACCGACATCAAGGCGGTGCTCGGCGCGATCTGCCAGCTCAACCGCTGGCGTCCGTCGCCGGGGACCTTCGACGCACCGCTGGACTACGCGGCCCGCATCTCCCGCGACCACGAGCTGGGCCTGCTCACCGACCGGGACATGGGCGACCTCCAGAAGCTGCTGCACGGCATCGCGCTCTCCGCGGGCCGGCAGGGCATGGGCCAGTTCTGTCACGGCGACGCCCTGCTCTCGAACATCCTGCTCTCACCGGCCGGTCCAGTACTGGTGGACTGGGAGCACGCCGGCTGGTACCTCCCGGGTTACGACCTGGCGACGCTGTGGTCGGTGCTCGGGGACGCGCCGGTGGCCCGTCGGCACATCAGCCAGATCGCCCAGCAGGCGGGACCGGCGTCCCGGGACGCGTTCCTGGTGAACCTGATGCTCGTCCTGACCCGCGAGATCCGTACCTACGAGACCGCCGTGCAGCGTTCGCTGAACGAGCCGGCCCCGGCGGCACCGGGCGCGACCGCCCCGAGTGGGGCGCCGTCCGGCGAGGAACAGCGGCTGCTGCTGAGGCGACTGCACGACGACTGCCAACTGGCCCGCCGGGCCGTACGCGCGGCGGTCGGCACTCGCTGACGCGAACGACGGTCCGCGGCGCGTGTCCGAGCGACGACGCACACCGCGGACCCTCGTCCTACCCGCCCCTCCCACCACGGGTCCCGTCGCCCCTGCCCCCTCGCGCCTGCTGCCCCGCTTCCCCGGTGCGCTCCCGCGGCCGTCACCGGCCGCCCCGCACGGCCATTGGTGTACTCCACTGACGCCCCGCAGGCCCGCGAGCCGTCGCCACGAAACTCGCCGCACCCCCTGCTGACATGGGAAATCGCCTCCCTCTGGGCATGATTGACGGATCGTCGGAGAGCCGGTACCACTGACACGCCCGGCCCCGCACGTCTCATCGCGCCCGATCGCCCCAGGAGGCTGCATTGCCCGGAAACGCCACCGCCCCCGACCGACCCACCGGGCGCAGACGCGTCCGCGCAGCCGCGGGCACCGTGGCCTGCGCGGCCCTGCTGCTCCCCCTGCTCGGCGCCGCCCCGTCGGCGGGCGCCACGAACTCCACGGACCGCCTCCAGCAGGCGTTCGCCGACGCCGCCGCCACCTACCACGTACCGCAGAGCGTGCTGCTCGGCGTCTCCTACCTCCAGTCCCGCTGGGACGCGCACGACGGCGCCCCGAGCGTCACCGGCGGTTACGGCCCGATGCATCTCACGGACGCCCGCACCGCCCTCGCGCAGGCGTCGCACCACAGCGACGGCACGGAGGACGCGCGCGGCGACAGCGCCCGGCCCGCCCTGGTGCGCACCGCCGAGGTGCCGACCGACGCGCAGCTCCCCGACCGCCTCAAGACGCTGCCGAAGGCCGCCGAACTGACCGGCCTGAGCGCCGAGGCCCTGCGCACGGACCCCGCCGCCAACGTGGCGGGCGGCGCCGCGCTGCTCGCCGCCGCCCAGCGGGACCTGGGCGAGCCGCTGAGCGCCGATCCGGCCGAATGGTACGGGGCGGTCGCCCGGTTCTCCGGCGCGGACGACACCGCCACCGCGGCGGCGTACGCGAACGACGTGTACGACGTGCTGCACACCGGCGAGAAGCGCACCACCGACGCCGGTCAGGTGGTCGCCCTGACCGCGCGGCCGGGCCTCGTGCCCGACACCGGTCAGCTGGCCCGCACGGGTCTGCGCACGGTCTCCGCCGACGGCACGGAGTGCCCGAAGACGGTCTCCTGCGAGTGGATCCCGGCGCCGTACGCGGAGTTCGGCGACAACGACTACGGCAACCACGACGTGGGCGACCGCCCGGCGTCGCAGAGCATCCGCTACATCGTCATCCACGACACCGAGGGCGCCTGGGACGGGACCATCAGCCTCGTCCAGGACCCGACCTATGTGTCGTGGAACTACACGCTGCGCTCCACCGACGGCCACATCGCCCAGCACGTGAAGGCGAAGGACGTGGCCTGGCACGCGGGCAACTGGTACATCAACGCGAAGTCGATCGGTCTGGAGCACGAGGGCTTCCTCGCCGCGCCGGACACCTGGTACACGGAAGCCATGTACCGGTCGTCGGCCCGCCTGGTGAAGTACCTCGCCACGAAGTACGGCATCCCGCTGGACCGGCAGCACATCCTCGGTCACGACACCGTGCCCGGCCCGACCACGGCGACCGTGCCCGGCATGCACACCGACCCCGGGCCCTACTGGGACTGGCGCCACTACTTCGAGCTCCTGGACCACCCCTTCAAGCGCACCGCGAGGAAGGGCGGCGGTCTGGTGACGATCCTGCCCCGGTACGCGGCCAACCAGCCGGTGTACACGGGCTGTGTGACCAAGGGCGTGCCGTGCGACGCGCACGGCTCCAGCGCGGTGCGGCTGTACTCCGACCACGACACGAACTCGGCGCTGATCAAGGACATCGGCCTGGGGACGGCACCGACCGACAACGTGAACGACCTGTCCTCGCGGGCGTCGACCGGTCAGCGGTACGCGGTCGCCGACCACTGGGGCGACTGGACGGCGATCTGGTTCCTGGGCCAGAAGGCCTGGTTCCAGAACCCGAGGAAGCAGCCGACCGCGGTGGACGCGACCGGGCTCGTGATCACGCCGAAGGCGGGCCTCGACAGCATCCCGGTCTACGGGCGTGCCTACCCGGAGAAGGAGGCCTATCCGGCGGGGGTCCCGGCCCAGACGGTGTCACCGCTGCCGTACCGGATCCTCGCGGGCCAGCGGTACGCGGCGGGCGAGAAGGTACCGGGCGAGTACTTCTACGCGGTCACCTTCGCCACCGACTCGCACAAGGTGGTCGTCGGCACGGACCAGTACTACGAGATCCAGTACGGCCACCGGGTGGAGTTCGTGCGCGCCGCGGACGTCGACGCCGTCCCGTCGTCCCACTGACGGGCGTCGGGGCCCGACCGGTGCCGGTCGAAACCGGTGCCGGTCGGCCCTGACGGGTCAGCCCTGCTGGAAAAGTTCCGCCGGGAGCGGCTTCAGCAGGGCGTACAGGTCGTCGGTGATGGGGCGGTCCCAGGCGGCGATGGTCACGAGGACGTTGTCGCTGCGGTCGAACTGCACGCAGGAGATCCGGCCCTCGGACAGCTTCAGCCGGCGCACGATCAGCAGGTTGTCGCCCTGCATCACGGGCATGTCCTCGGTGCCGACGACGGTCACCTCCTCGTCGTTCTCCAGCGCCAGCAGGAGCTGGGCCACCTCGAAGGGGATCTCGCCCTCGGCGACCTCGCGGGCCGGGGAGCCCTCGGGCAGATTGCCGATGATCATCGCGGGGCCACGGCCGCCGAAGAGGTCGTAGCGCAGGAAGACGCCCTGGCAGCTGCCGTCGGGGGCGGGCAGCAGGCCCGCGCCCAGATTGCCGGGCCAGTCGCCCGGGTCCATGGCCAGAACGTCGAAGTCGGGCCCGGCGGGGGTGGCGCTGCGGCGGCGGAGGAACGACATGCGGCCATGGTACGTGCCCGCGCGTGTTCGGCGACGTGTGGGCGGACCGTTCCCCGTGGCGGCGCCTCGGCCCGCGCAAGTGCGCGGGGCGCGGCGGGGGCGGCGGCGGCCGGGCGGCCGTACCGATGGGGTCGGCCGGCCGTGTGAGCGGCGGGGCCTGCGGGGCCGGCCGTGCGAGCGGCGGGGCCGGCCGACCGTGCGAGCGGGGGGGCCGGTGGATCTCCGCTCGCCGTGATCCGTTCGGGTGCCGCAGGTGCCGCAGGTGCCGCAGGCACCGCCCGACCTCGCGCCGGCCGGTTCCCGGGCCTGTTCCCGGCCGGTCTCTCGGCCGGTCTCTCGGCCTGCTCCCGGCCGGTCTCTCGCCCGGCGTCCCGACCTGCTCCCGTTCCCGGCCGCTCTCTCGGCTGTTCCCGGCAGGCCTGCCGCCCGACTTCCCGACCGGTTTCCCGGCCGCTCCGAGTGGCCGGTTTCCCGGTCGCCGCCGAGTCGGTCCCCGGCCGCGTGACGCGACCGGTCCCACGGCCGCTCCCCCGGTCGGTCCCCGGTCGTTCCGCGGTCGCGTCCCGGTGGCTCTCAGCCCGGACTGTGGTCGGCCAGGGCCGTCGGCAGTCCCGTACGGTCCGTGCCGATCTTGCGGCAGACCGCGGAGAGCAGCCGTACGACGGTCGGCTCGTCGGTGTCCAGTTCGCCGGCGATCTCGGTGTCGCTGCGGCCCCGGGCCGCCAGCCCGGCCGCGGTGCGCTCACGCGCGGTGAGCGTGTCGGTCTCGTCGGTGTGCAGTCGGCGCGGGCGCAGCCCGGCGGCGGCCAGTCCGTCGCGGGCGGCCCGGACGAGGCCGTCGGCACCGCACTGCGCCGCGGTCTCGAGACCTCGGTAGAGGTGGTCCGCGGCCTCCTCGGCGCGGCCGGCGCGGTGCAGTTCGGTGCCCAGGGCGACCAGGGCGCAGGCGAGCTCGTAGGCGGCCGGGGAGCGCTCCAGGTGGGAGACGGACTCCTCCAGGTACTTGACGCGGACGGAGCCCGAGGAGACCTCGGCGGCGGTACGCAGTGCCTGGCCGATCGTGGAGGGGGCGCCGAACTGGCGGGCGCGGGCGAGCGCTTCGTGTGCGACGGCCACGGCCCGCTCGGGGTCGTCGTGGGCCACGGCGCGGGCGAGATGGAGCTGCCAGGGGCACCAGGCGGGGTTGCGGATGCCGCGCGGGTCGAGGCGGCGGCCCGCGGCGGACAGCTCGGCCGCCGCCTCCTCGGTCAGCCCGCGGGCGAGGAGCAGCTCGCCGTACACGGTCTGGGCGTCGGGGAAGACGACGGCCGCCGGGAAGGGCGCGGAGAAGCAGTGGTGGTCGGCGACCTCCGCGGCCTCGGCGACCCGGCCACGGGCGATCAGCACCTCGACGAGGGTGCCGACCGCGTACCAGTGGGCGGGGGTGCCGGGACCGACGCGTTCGGCCAGCCGCAGCCCGGCGCGGACGAAGTCCTCGGCCTCGGCGAGCCGGCCGCGCCGGTAACGGACGTAGGCGAGGATCGTGTAGGCGAAGGAGAGGTGGGCGCCGCGCCAGCCCTGGCGTTCGAACTCGGCGATGCCGGCGGCGAAGAGTTCCTCGGTGCGGCCCGGACGGTCGGCGTACATGAAGGCGACGGCGACCAGGACGGGCACCTCGAAGCCGCGGTCGGGCTCGGCCCAGCCGAGGCCGCCGGCGAGGGCGCGTTCGGCGTGGTGGAAGGCGACCTGGGCGGGCTCGCCGCGCTGGATGGCGTCCCAGGTGCGCAGGCCGATGATGTACCGCTCGGTGAGGTCACGGCCCTTGAGCCGGTCGGCGAGCCGGGCGAGGCGGCGGGAGCGGGCGGGGTGGTCGGGTTCGTCGGCTCGGAAGGCGTTCCACATGAACTCCTCGGAGGCCATGCGCAGTTTCACCCGGGCGTCGTCGGTGACGCGGATCGCGCCGGCCAGCGTGTCGCAGGCCTCGGCCAGGCGGTCGCTGTGGGCGAGGACCTGGGAGAGGCGGTAGACGATGTGGTGGCGCAGTTCGGGGTCGGCGATGGGTTCTTCGAGGGCGGCGCGCAGATGGTTGACGGTGGTCGCCGGTTCGGTGAGCAGGGAGGCGCAGCCCAGCTCGTACAGGATGGCGGCCCGGTCGCCGGCGGGCGGGGGTTCGCGCAGGGCACGGGCCAGGTAGCTGCGGGCGGCGTCGGGGGCGCCGGCCCTGAGGGTCTCGCCGGCGGCGGCGCGCAGTTGCTGGACGACCCAGGGGTCGCCTTCGGGATGGGTCTCCAGGAGGTGGCGGGCGGCGGCCGCGGGGCCGAGCCCGGCGTCGATGACGCACCAGGCGGCCTGGCCGTGCAGGGCGACCCGGAAACTGGCGGAGATGTTGCGGTAGACGGAGGTGGCGATGAGGGGGTGGACGAACTCCAGGGTGCTCTCACCGGTCAGGACACGGGCGCCGCGCAGGGCGTCGGCGGCGTCGGCGGCCTCCTCGTGGCCGAGTCCGGCGACGGCGGCGGCGAGGTCCAGGGGGATCTCGGTGCCGAGCACGGCGCACGCCCACGCGAAGCGGACGGTGGAGCTGCCGAGCCGTTCGATACGGGAGATCAGGCCGCTGCCCTTGGCGGCGGCCGCGAGGTCGCGCAGCAGGTGGGCGCCGTCCTCGGTCGGGTTGAGCCCGCGGTCGTGCACCTTGGCGGTCAGTTCGACGGTCTCGAACGGGTTGCCCGCGGTGACGGCCCAGCACTCGTGGCAGAACGCGTCGTCGGCGTGGCCGCCGACCGCCTCGCGGACCAGTCCTGCGACGGCTGCGGCGCTCAGCGGCTCCAGATCGAGCGGGCGGCCGCCGGCGCGGCCGGGCAGTCGGCGGAACGACTCCGCGTGCTCGGGGAGTTCGTCGGGCCGGTAGGCGACGACGACCAGGAGCGGGAGTTCCTCGGCGCGCGGGGCGAACGCGGCCAGCCAGCCCAGGGATTCGGGGTCGGCCCAGTGCGCGTCGTCGAGCAGGAGGACCATCGGGGCACGCTGGACGGCGAGGTGGGTGAGCACCCAGTCCAGCCCGTCGCGCAGACCCTGGAGGTCGGGCGGGGCGCCTTCGGTGGGGGCGCAGATTCCGAGCGCGGGTCCGACGATGTCGTACCAACTGCCCAGCGAGGACCGCAGTTCGGTCTCCGCCATGCCCGCGAACTGCGGTTGGAGCAGTTGCCGGGCGACGTGGAAGGCGACGCGCTGTTCCTGGTCCCCGCCACGGGCGGAGAGCACCGTGCAGCCGCGGGCGACGGCTCGGCGGCGTACCTCGGCGAGGAGGGTGGTCTTGCCGATGCCCGCGTGTCCGGCGAAAGCAAGCAGGGCGCCACGCGGCCGGTCGGACGGTTCGGCACCGTCCGCGCGCAGGCCGGTCAGCTCTCCCAACGCCTCGTCGACGGCGGCGAGTTCACTCTCACGCTCGAAGAGAGTCCTTCTGCCGCGCGCGAAGTACTGCCCCATGGTTGCACCCCCTGTCACGATGATCTACCCGCGCGGGGAGCGGGCGCGCACCGTGACCTACAGGCAGCTCAGCGTACGCCTTGCGGGGCGGGTACGGCCCGCCCTTGAGCATTACCCGTGGAAGCCGTCGCGGTGTCCGGGCGGTGTCGCGCGGGATGGTGTACGGACGCTGCACGACTGCGGCCCGATCGGCTCGTTCGAGCCTCCGGGCCGCCCGGCGCGGCGACCGTCGGGGAGGCCGTCCGGGAAGGGCGTCGGGGGAGGTCGTGGACGGCGGGCGGGCGAGGCCGGACGGTGCGTACCGGGCGGGGCCGGCCGCCGGGCCGACCTCCGTACGGGGCGGGGCCGGCCGCCGGACCGACACCCGTACGGGGGGGGAGATCGAGAGTACGTTCGCACCAAACCCGTACGCGGCCCGCGTCACTCCTCCGCGGGCGCGGGCGGCACCACCGCGATGGGGCTCGCCGCGTGCAGCAGGACGGCGTGGGTGACGGAGCCCAGCAGATGGCCGGGGACGAGGAGACGGCGGCGGTGGCGTCCCACGACCAGGAGGTCGGCGTCCTTGGAGGCCGCGACGAGGTGCCCGGCCGCGTCGCCGGGCGGTACGTACGTCTCGGCCCTGACGTCGGGGTGCCGTTCGCGGTGCGGGGCGAGGAAGCCCTCCGCGAGGGTGCGCGTCTCGCTCTCCACGGCCCCCTGCTCGACCACCGCCGGAAGGATCTCGCCGGGCGTCCCCCAGATCTGGATCGGCCAGGCGTAGGCGGCGACCACCTGGAGCCGGGCCGCGCGCAGTTCCGCCTCGGCGAAGGCGAAGGCGAGGGTGGCGTCGTCGGGGCCGTCCACGTTCAGGCCGACGACCACCCGGGGCCCGGGGGCGGTCGGCGGCGCGTCGTCGACCTGGCGGTCGGGCCGGGGCACCACGACGACCGGGCAGGCGGCGTCGCGGGCGGCGGCCAGCCCGTTGGAACCGAGCAGCAGGCTGGCGAAGCCGCCGCGGCCCCGGGAGCCGAGCACCAGGAGCTGGGCGGTCGAGCCCAGTTCGGGCAGCGTGGCCCCGGTGGCGCCGTCGACGGCGACGTACTCCGTCTCCGGCAGGTCGGCGCGTTCGGCCAGGAAGTCCCGGACCTGGGCCAGAACGGGGTCCTCCGCCGTCGGCGGGGCGGCCACCGGGACGGCGGCCGGCACCCAGGCGGCGAACTCCCGCACATGGACCACCCGCAGCGGTGCCGCCCGTCTGCGGGCCGCGTCGAGGGCCCATTCCAGGGCGCGCATGCTGTCGTCCGAGCCGTCGACCGCCGCGATGACCGGCAGGGCGCTCATGGTTCCTCACCTCCGGAATACGACCTTCCCGTTCCTGGGGCCAGCCTGGCTCAGGCATCGGCCCCAGGACGGCACAGCAGGTCGCGTGTCCGGAAAAACGGGTGCGACACGCCCGGATCGGCCCGCGGTTCAGGTGAGGTCGAACTCCCCTTCCCGCGCGCCGGACACGAACGCGCCCCACTCGGCCGGTGTGAAGATCAGGGAAGGGCTCTCCGGGCGGCCGCTGTTGCGCATGGCGATGAATCCCTCGACAAAAGCGATCTGAACATCCCCTCGGCCTCGACTGCTGGACTGCCACTCGGCATTGCTGAGGTCCAGCTCCGGCTTGTCCCAGCCCGCGAGCGGCTGCATCTGGATGGTGCTCTCGGCCACGTCCGTGCTCCTCCCGGTTCGTCGTCCGCGGGCCAGCCTAGCGACCGGTTCCCACGGCCGACAGGCCACGCAAGAGGGACCTTCGGGCGCCTTTCGGCCGCTGCCCGCGGTCCCGTTCTCAGGCGTCCGGGGGTCGCGCCCCCACCAGCCACATGGAGAAGAACTGGGATCCGCCCCCGTAGGCGTGGCCGAGCACTCTGCGGGCGCGGTCCACCTGGTGTTCCCCGGCCTGGCCGCGCACCTGGAGGGCCGCCTCGGCGAAGCGGATCATGCCGGAGGCGCCGATGGGGTTGGCGGACAGCACCCCGCCCGACATGTTCACCGGAAGGTCGCCGTCCAGTTCGGTCACGCCCGCCTCGGTGAGCTTCCAGCCGCCGCCCTCCTCGGCGAAGCCGAGGTTCTCCAGCCACATGGGCTCGTACCAGGAGAACGGTACGTACATCTCGACGGCGTCGATGTCGCGGCGCGGGTCGGCGATGCCGGCCTGCCGGTACACGTCGGCGGCGCAGTCCCGGCCGGCCCGCGGGGAGACGAAGTCCTTGCCGGCGAAGAGGGTGGGTTCGCTGCGCATGGCGCCGCCGAGCATCCAGGCGGGCGGCCGGGGCGCGCGGGCCGCGCCGGCCCGGTCGGTGAGGACCATCGCGCAGGCGCCGTCGGAGGACGGGCAGGTCTCCGAGTAGCGGACCGGGTCCCACAGCATCGGCGAGGCCTGGACCTTCGCCAGCGTGATGTCGTGCTCGTGGAGATGGGCGTAGGGGTTCTTCAGCGCGTTGCGCCGGTCCTTGTAGGCGACCAGCGAGCCGACCGTGTCGGGGGCTCCGCTGCGGCGCATGTACGCCCGTACGTGCGGGGCGAAGAACCCGCCCGCCCCGGCCAGCAGCGGCTGCTGGAAGGGGATCGGCAGGGACAGGCCCCACATGGCGTTCGACTCGGACTGCTTCTCGAAGGCGAGGGTCAGCACGGTGGTGTGCACCCGGGCCGCGACGAGGTTCGCGGCGACCAGCGCCGTGGACCCGCCGACGGAGCCGGCCGTGTGCACCCGCAGCATCGGCTTGCCGACCGCGCCGAGCGCGTCGGCGAGGTACAGCTCGGGCATCATCACGCCCTCGAAGAAGTCGGGCGCCTTGCCGATGACGACGGCGTCGATGTCGGCCCAGGTCAGTTCCGCGTCGGCGAGGGCGCGCAGGGCGGCCTCGCGGACCAGTCCGGCGATCGACACGTCCCGGCGGGCCGCCACGTGCTTGGTCTGGCCGATCCCGACGACGGCCACGGGCTCCTTGCTCATCGCGGATCCCCTTCGAGTACGGCGACCAGGTTCTGTTGCAGACAGGGGCCGGAGGTGGCGTGGGCGAGCGCCCGGTCGGACTCGCCCCGGTGGACGGCGGCGGCGGCCTCGCCGATGCGGATCAGTCCGGCGGCCATCATCGGGTTGGCGGCGAGCGCCCCGCCGGAGGGGTTGACGCGCACCCGCTCGTCCAGCCGCAGCGCCTTGCGCAGCACCACCTCCTGCGAGGTGAACGGGGCGTGCAACTCCGCGGTGTCGACCGGGGCTTCGAAGGCCCCGGCGTGTTCGGCGGCGAGCCGGGCGGAGGGCGAGTCGGTCAGGTCGCGCACGCCCAGGCCGTGCGCCTCGATGCGGTGGTCGATGCCGCGGATCCAGGCGGGCCGCGCGCACAGCTCCCGCGCCCGCTCCCCCGCCGCGAGGATCACGGCGGCGGCGCCGTCCCCGACGGGCGGGCAGTCCCCGGTGCGCAGCGGACGCACGGTGTGCCCGCCGTGCGGCACCGGGCCGCGCAGCTGGGCGTGCGGGTTGGCGCCGGCGGCGGTCCTGCTGCGGGCGGCGACGGCGGCGAGCGCGGACTCGTCGGTGTCGCCGGCGTCGATGAGCGCCTGCGCCTGGAGGGCGGCCAGGGCCACGGAGTCCGGCCACAGCGGCGCGACGTAGTACGGGTCGAGCTGCCGGGTCAGCACGTCGCGCAGCGAGCCGGGCGAGGACTTGCCGTACGAGTACACCAGTGCGGTGTCGGCCTCCCCGGTGAGCAGCTTGGTCCACGCCTCGTACAGCGCCCACGCGCCGTCCGTCTCGACGTGCGACTCGGAGATCGGCGGCCAGGCGCCGACGCCGTCGAGGGCGAGGGTGAAGGAGAAGGCGCGGCCGGCCAGGTAGTCGCAGGAGCCGGAGCAGGTGAAGTCGATGTCGGCGGTCTTCAGGCCGGTCCGGTCCAGCACCTCGTGCAGGACGGGCATGAGCATCTCCACCTCGGAGAGCTCGTCGGTGGTGCGCCGGTGGTCTGTCTGGGCGAAGGCGACGACGGCGATCTCGCGGCCTCGCGGGCCCGGTGCGCGCGTCACAGCAGCTCCTTGTAGGTGTCGTAGTCCGCGTCGGGTTCGCCGGTGGGCCGGTAGTGGTCGGGGAAGCGGGCGTCGGGCGTCCACACCGGTTCGACGCGCAGGCCCATGCGCACCTGGTCGTAGGGGATGCCGCCGACGCGGCCGTGCAGTGCGAGGTCGGCGCCGTCGAGGGCGATGTGGGCGTAGACGTAGGGGACTTCGATGTCGAGGTTCTTGGCCTTGATGTTGACGATGCAGAAGGTGGTGACGGTGCCGCGCGGGCCGACCTCGACGCGTTCGGCGGTGGCGACGCCGCAGGTGGGGCAGGCGCCCCGGGGCGGGACGTACACCTTCCGGCAGGACGGGCAGCGCTCGCCGACGGTCCGCCGCCCGCCGAGCGCGTCGAGGTAGGCGGCCTGGGCGCGGCCGGGGGTGTAGGTGTAGTCGAGGCGGGCGGGGGCGACGATGCCGGTGACAGCGTCCTCGAACTCCCCGGTGTGCGGCGCCGGTTGTGTGCTCGCCTCCTCGGCGGGGCCGTCGTACGGCTCGAAGCAGGCGATGTCGGTGATGGCGCCGGTGCGTTCGGCGGCCCAGCGGACCCGGACCCGCATGCCGGTGCGCACGGCGTCCGGGCCGGGGGCGTCCAGGGCGTGCAGCAGGGCGGTGTCGGCGCCGTCCAGGCGGACCAGCACCCAGGCGAAGGGGGTGTCGAGGGGCTGGCCGCGGCGGGGTTCGTGGTTCCAGGCCCAGGTGGTGACCGTGCCGGTGGCGCCGACCTCGACGAGGTCGCGTATCTCGTCGGCGGTGACGGGGTCGTACTCGACGGGCGGCACCAGGACGCGGCCGTCGACCGTGCGCACCCCGAGGACCACGCGTTCGCGCAGTCCGGTCAGGAAGGCGCTCTGCACCGGGCCGAGGGAGCGGGTGAAGGGGAACTCGACGGCGAGCGGGGCTTTGAGGACTTCGGGCATGGCGGCTCTCTCCTCGGCGGGGTCGGACGCACGGACCGGGCACGCAGGTCGGGCGCACGGGTGGGGCGCGCAGGACGGGGGCGCGGGTCAGGCGCGCTTGTAGACGGGCGGCCGCTTCTCCGCGAAGGCGCGGGCGCCTTCCTTGGCGTCGGCGGTGTCGAACACCGGCCAGCCGCGCTTGAGTTCGGCCGCGAGCCCGTCGCTCTCGGTCATCTCGGCGGTCTCGTACACCGAGGCCTTGACGGCCTCCACGGCGAGCGGGCCGCAGGAGTTGACCAGTTCGGCGATCTCCAGGGCCTTCTCCAGGGCGGCGCCGTCGGGGACGACGTGTCCGATCAGGCCGATGGCGGCCGCCTCCCGGGCGGTGTAGGGGCGGCCGGTGAGCAGCATCTCCAGGGCGTGGGTGCGCGGGATCTGGCGTTGCAGCCGGACCGTGGAGCCGCCGATCGGGAACAGGCCCCGCCTGACCTCGAAGAGCCCGAAGGTCGCGGACTCGCCGGCCACCCGGATGTCGGTGCCCTGGAGGATCTCCGTGCCGCCCGCGACGCAGTAGCCCTCGACGGCGGCGATCACCGGCTTGCGCGGGCGGTGGTGGCGCAGCATCGCCTTCCAGTGCAGGTCGGGGTCGGCGGTGAGCCGGTCGCGGTGGCGTTCGCCGTCCATCCCCTGCCCGGCCAGGGCCTTGAGGTCCATCCCGGCGCAGAAGGAGCCGCCCGCGCCGGTGAGCACGACCGAGCGGACGGTGTCGTCCTCGTCGGCCTCGATCCAGCCGTCGTACAGGCCGACGAGCATCCCCAGCGAGAGCGCGTTCCTGGCGTCCGGCCGGTTGAGCGTGAGCACGAGTGTGGCGCCCTCGCGCCGCACGGTGAGGTGTTCCGTCCCACCCATCGCCCATCTCCCCTCTCGAGAACGAGAACAGGTTGCAGGAGCGGAGGAGGCACTTCAAGGGTTTTCTGACAGGTAGTCAGATTTCTTGGTGCGAGCCCTTCCCAGTTGCCCCGCCCTTTGCTCTGATGACCGGCGAACCGTCGGATGCCAGGCACCCCCGGGGTCAGGAGGAACGGTGGAGTACAACCTTGCCGACCTGTTCGAGTCGGTCGTCGACGTGGTGCCGGACCGCGAGGCACTGGTGTACGTCGACCACCCGGGCACGGGCGCGGAACGCCGGCTGACCTATGCGGAGCTGGACGCGGCGGCCAACCGGATCGCCCACCATCTCGTCGCCGCCGGGATCCGCCCGGGCGAGCACCTCGGGCTGCACCTCTACAACGGCGTCGAGTACCTCCAGACGGTGATCGGGTGCCTCAAGGCGCGGATCGTGCCGGTGAACGTCAACTACCGGTACGTGGAGGAGGAACTGACCTACCTCTACCGGGACGCCGACCTGGTGGCGCTGGTCTTCGACGCGGAGTTCGCCGACCGGGTGGCTGCGGCGCTGCCCCGGGCGCCGGGGCTGCGGCACCTGCTGCGGGTCGGGGCGCCGGCGGACGGAGCGCCCGGGACGGACCCGGCGGCCGTGCCGTTCGGCGAGGCGGAGGCCGCGGGCGACCCCGGCCGCGGGTTCCCCGCCCGGTCGGGCGACGACCAGTTCATCATCTACACCGGCGGCACCACGGGCCTGCCCAAGGGCGTGATGTGGCGCCAGGAGGACCTGTTCTTCGCCGGGCTCGGCGGCGGGGCGCCGACCGGCGAGCCGGTGCGCGCACCGCACGAGCTCGCGGAGCGCGTCGCGGCGGGCAGCGCGGGCATCACGTTCTTCCCCACCCCGCCGCTCATGCACGGCACCTCCACCCTGACCGCGTTCATCGGCTTCAACTTCGGCCAACGCATCGTGCTGCACCGCAAGTTCGTGCCCGAGGAAGTGCTGCGGACGGTCGAGCGGGAGCGGGTCACCAGCATGTCGCTGGTCGGCGACGCGATGCTGCGCCCGCTCATCGACGCCCTCGGCGGGCCCATGAAGGGCACGGACTGCTCGGCGCTGTTCAGCGTCTCCTCGTCGGGCGCGATCATGTCGGACACCGTGCGCAGGCAGTTCACCGAACTCGTCCCGAACGTCATGCTGCTGAACAACTTCGGCTCCTCCGAGTCCGGCTTCAACGGCACGGCGACTGCCGACTCGGGGCCCGGGCGCGGCTTCCGTATCCGCGTCAACTCCCGCACCCAGGTGGTGGATCCGGCGACGCACGAGCCCATCGCCGTCGGCGAGATCGGCCGGGTCGCCCAGTGCGGACACGTCCCGCTCGGCTACTACAACGACCCGCGGAAAACCGCCGAGACCTTCTTCGAGAAGGACGGCGAACGGTGGGTGCTCCTTGGCGACATGGCGACCGTCGACGAGGAGGGCGTGGTCACCGTGCTCGGCCGCGGCTCGCAGTGCATCAACACCGGGGGCGAGAAGGTGTATCCGGAGGAGGTCGAGCAGGCGCTGAAGTCCCACCCCGACGTGTACGACGCGCTGGTGGCCGGGGTGCCGGACGTGCGCTGGGGCAGCCACGTGGCGGCGGTGGTGCAGTTGCGCGCCGGGGCACCACGGCCGTCCCTGGAGGACATCCAGACCCACTGCCGCGCCCATCTCGCCGGGTACAAGATCCCGCGCCAACTGGTGATCACCGAAACCGTCCGCCGCTCACCGAGCGGCAAGGCGGACTACCGCTGGGCGCGCGAGGTGGCGGTGGCGGAAGACCGGTGAACCCACCACACCCCCGGCTTCACCGCCGCGCCGACGGCCCGGCGGCCCGACGGCCGTCGAGGAACGCCGTGACCCGGCCCGTGAACCACTCCGGGTCGTCCAGCCACGGATAGTGCCCGGCGCCGGGCTGTACGGCGAACTCGGCGTCCGCGAAGGCCTCGGCGGCCTCCCTGGCGAGCTCGGGGCGGGGGCCGCCGTCGACCTCGCCGGCGAGGACCAGGACGGACGCGGTGACCCCGCCGAGCGCCCGCCGGGTGGCGACCGGATCGAAGGCGCCGTCGGAGAAGTAGACGTCCCCGGCGGCGTCGTTCACCTGGCCGTCCAGTGCGGCCACATGGGCACGGGCGGTGTCGTCCCAGCGTCCGTAGAAGAACCCGGCGAACGCCGTCAGGTCCTCGTCGGCCGCCTCGTCACCCCCGAGCCATGCCTCGAACACCGGGTACGCCCGGTCGAACCACGGTTCGCTCTTGCGCAGCCGGGCCGCGGCCAGGCGGTGCTCGACGGTCGCCGGCCGCCCCAGCGCCCACGGTGTGGCGGTGACGAGCACGAGCCGTGCCACCCGCCGCGGGTACCGGGCCGCGTACAGCATCGCCAGGCTGCCGCCCGCCGAGTGGGCCAGCACGTCCATCCGCTCCAGTCCCAGATGGACCCGGAGCGCCTCCACGTCGTCCACGAGGCGGTCGCAGCGGTAGGTCGCGGGGTCCGCCGGCACCGCGGAGTCTCCGGTGCCGCGCAGATCGAGCAGGATCAGACGGCGGTGCTCGGTCAGCCCGCCGAGGTCGCCGAGGTACCCGGACGCCCGCATCGGCCCGCCGGGCAGCACGACGAGCGGTTCGCCCTCGCCCCTTACGTGGTAGGCGAGTTCGGTCCCGTCGGGCGCGGCGAAGGTCGGCATGGCCGGGATCCTCATCCTGTGCGGCGGCCGGACGCAAGGCATTTCCCGTTACCCGGTGCCCCGATCCGTCACGGAGAGGGTCTGGGGCCACATGCCGCAAGAACCGGGCGTCACGCCGGTGGCCCGGGGAGTTTGGCGGCCACGGCGTCGAGGACCCAGTCCAGACCGGTCGCGAAGGATGTCTCGGCGTCCACGTCCGTGCCGTCGTACACGGCTTTGGCCAGTGCCGGGAAGCGGCCCGTGGCCAGCATCTTCGTCAGATGTGGGCCGGAGGCGCGCTGGAAGTCGCGCTTGGACAGACCCGTGGCGCGCTCGGCCCGCAGGTTCGTGATCTCGCGCCTGATCGCGCCGATGTAGTAGGCGCTGACGGTCTCCACGGCTCGCATGCCGGTGTCGATGTCGGCGAGGCCGTCGAGGGCGGACAGTGTGGCCTCGGCCACGGCGAGGGCGTTCGGTCCCATGGCCGGGCGGCGGCCGAGCAGGTCGGCCAGCCATTCGTGGCGGAGAGCGGCCCCTCTGGTGCGGTGGGCGAGGACGCGCAGCGCCTCCCGCCAGTCACCGGGCTGCTCGGCGGGGAGGATCTCGGCGTAGACCTCGTCCAGCATGAGGTCGAACAGCTCCTCCTTGGTGGCGATGTATCCGTACAGCCGCATCGGGCCGGCGTTCAGCCGCGCGGCGACCTTGCGCAACGACACCGCCTCCAGCCCGCCCTCGTCGGCCAGCGCGACGGCGGCGGCCACGATCCGCTCCCGGTCGAGCGGCACGGGGCGAGTCGGCGGCTCCGGGCGGTCCCACACAGTCATGGGCACATCGTACTGTTGCGATGCAGCGCATCGGATCAATACAGTGTATCGACATGAGATGCCGTATCGCCGTAGTCGGAGCCGGCCCCGCCGGCCTTGCCCTCGCCCGTGTCCTGCACCGCCACGATCACCCCGTCACCGTCCTCGAACGCGATCCCTCCCCCGACGCGCGCCCCCCGGGCGGCACGCTGGACCTGCACGAAGGGCTGGGCCAGCTCGCGCTGGACAAAGCGGGACTGCTGGCGGAATTCCAGGCGCTGTCCCGTCCCGAGGGGCAGGCCATGCGCATCCTGGACGCGGACGGGACCGTCCTGCGCGACTGGCGCCCCCGGCCGGACGACCGGGCCAATCCCGAGATCGACCGCGGGCAGCTCCGTGACCTGCTGCTCGGCCCTCTCGACGTCCGGTGGGGGCGGGGCGTGACACAGGTGGTGCCAGGGACCCGGGACGGCGTACTGGTCCGTTTCCCGGACGGGCGACAGGAGACGTTCGACCTCGTGGTCGGCGCGGACGGCGCCTGGTCGCGGACCCGCCCGGCGGTCTCGCCGGTGACGCCGCACTACACGGGCGTCACCTCGGTCGAGACCTCCCTCGACGACGTCGACACCCGCCACCCCGACCTCGCCCGGTTGATCGGCGACGGTTCCGTGGCGGTGTACGGCGTGAACCGCTCCCTCGTCGCCCAGCGCAACAGCGGCGGCCACGTCAAGGTGTACGCCAAGTTCCGCGCGCCACTGGACTGGCACACGAACCTGGACCCGGCCGACGGCGAAGCCGTGCGATCGAGCCTGCTGGCGCTGTTCGACGGCTGGGCCGCTCCCGTCCTCGACCTCCTCCGCCGCGGCACCGCTTTCGTCCACCGCCCCATCCACGTCCTGCCCGTGTCCCACACCTGGACCCACGTCCCCGGGGTGACGCTGCTGGGCGACGCCGCCCACCTGATGCCCCCGTTGGGGGCGGGCGCGAACCTCGCGATGCTGGAAGGCGCCGAACTCGCCGAGGCCATCGTCACCGGTCCCGGAGATCCGGACGACGCCGTCCGCGCCTTCGAGGAACGGATGTGGGCACGAGCCGGCAGGTGGGCGGAGATCACGACGGCCGGCCTGGAACGCCTCGTGAGCACGGACCCCGCCGAAGCCCTCGCCGTCTTCGACCGGGTCCAGCCGTCCTGACCGCCGAACGCGAGGGGTCTCGGTACTCCCCCCAGGGCCGGGCAGCTCCATGCCCGGGTACCACGCTCGACCCGTCGCCCACCGGGACGGGGGCGGTCGGTCAGGTGCTGTCGGGCCAGGGGAATCCGAGTTCTTCGGCACGCTGGCGGCTGCCGCCGCACACCTGTGCGTAGGACTTCGGGTCCTCTTCGGCCAGGCGGCGCAGCGCGGCGGCGGCCTGTGCCTCGGGCGGGGTGCCGTCGTCCGGGATGACCCAGCGGAACTGAAGGGCACTGTCGGGTCGTTCCGGTCGGCCGGACGCCGACCCCGGCAGGTAGGAGAAGGTGACCACGGCGGTGTCGGGGTCGTCGAAGCCGCTGCTGATCCAGCCGCGGCTCGCGTCCCATCGGCTCAGCAGCTCCGGGTCCTCGATCAGCCCCGTCTTGATCAGGCGGGCGACGGTGCGGGCCCGCCAGGACCAGGCGCAGTCGGTCTCCGCCCTGGCGATCTCCGTGTCGTAGGCGGCGCCGTCGAACCGGTAGGTGGGCAGCTCGGCCGCGGGATCGCGGGAGCCCGTCATGGTCTGCCGCCAGTTCTCCCAGACCACCTGGTCCGCGTCGCGCCGGATGGTGACGTAGAGCGCGCCGCAGCACCCCTCCGTGCAGCCGGCCTCCGCGAGCTGCACCTCCCGGGGTTCCTCCCCCGCCCGCAGCCGGCCTTCGTCCAGCAGATGATCGGGGCTGTGGGCGGGACCGTGGCCGAACACGGCCGGGACCACCGGACGGCCGTCGATGAGCACACGTGTCTCGACAGATCCCCGGTCCGCGGGGTCACCCGTCACCACCTCGATGCGGAACCTGTCGGGCGTGGCCGGGTGCCTGAACGGCCGTCGTCCGGTGCGGAGGATCCAGTCGGCTCGCCGCCGCTGCACCGCCTCGCCTCCGGTGGCGCCCGCCGACGTCCATCGGGGCTCGGCCAGCAGCCGTCCGAGCGATTCCAGCAGTGCCTCGCGCCGCCCGGGCGGCCACTCCAACAGCAGGCCGGTGCCGCTGCTCAGGTCCAGGGCGAGCGACAGCAGCAGGGCTGCGTTGTCGAGCGTGGGCGGCAGCAGACCGGCTCGGCCGACGACGCCGTCGTACACGCGGAGCGCGTCGCGGTAGGCGAGGAGTTCGGTCGGATCGTCGCACGAGCACCCCATCCGGACGAGCAGCCGACCCGCGCGGGCGAGCAGGCGGGTGTCGGCGGGGTGCTGGTCGAGCAGGCCGGACAGCCGGGAGGCCTCCGCGATCCGGCGGGCGATCGCGCTGCCGACGAAGCGCGGCGAGACAGGCAGCGCGATCAACTCCGGCAGCACGGCCTGCCGGTCGTCCGTCCACAGGGCGCGGACGAGTGGTCGCAGTTGGTCGCGGCCGGCGCGGACCGCGAGCCACAGGACGGCGGCGGACCGGCGATCGAGGATGTCGAGCACCTTCACCGCCGAGCCGGTGAGATCCCGCGACAGGCCGAGAACGGAGAGATACGGGACGTCCTCGGGCTCACCGACGCGGCCCAGCAGGGCGATGCCCGCGGTGACGGTGGACACCGTGGTACCGGTGCGGGTCAGCCGCCGTGCCAGGGTGCGGGCCGCATCGATCTGTTCGGCGGGCAGGGGCAGCCCGACCACGATGAACTCGATCAGGTGCCTGTCGCGATCCTGGACGCCGAGTCGTTCGAAGCGGCGGTGCAGGGTGGCGGGGTCGTCCGGAAGCGGGCTGAGTGCTTCCCGGACGGCACTCGGCGCCTCTTCCCGGGAGAGCGGGTCCTCACCTGTCACGGTCTCCCGGGCCAGGGAGTAGCCGCGCCGGGACGGGACCCCGTCGGCGGACTCGCGCAGCAGGTGCAGCAGTCGGTCGTACAGGGCGGTCGGCGGAGTGAGCGCGTTGCGCTCTTCGTGCGCGCTCACCGGGTGAGGTGGGACTCGATTCCGTAGATCATGTGTGAAGTCTGCCAGCCGGCCGGCCGTCTGTCGAAGAATTTGCCGGGGCTGTGACGGGGGCGTGGAAGCGGTCCCGCAGCTCGCGTTTGAGGATCTTTCCGCTGGCGTTGCGCGGCAGGCTGTCGACGAACAGCACCCGCTTGGGCGCCTTGAAGGGGGCGAGCTTCTCGCGGGCGTGGGCGACGAGCTCGGCCTCGGTGACCTCGCCGCGCGGCACCACGATCGCGGTGACCGCCTCGATCCAGCGTTCGTCGGGCAGGCCGACGACGGCGACCTCGGCGACGGCGTCGTGGGTGTACAGGGCGTCCTCGACCTGCCGCGAGGCGACCAGGACGCCACCGGAGTTGATGACGTCCTTGACCCGGTCGACGACCGTGAAGAAGCCGTGGGCGTCGCGGACCGCGAGGTCGCCGGAGTGGAACCAGCCGTCGCGGAAGGCCTCCGCGGTCTCCTCGGGCTTGTCCCAGTAGCCCTCGCACAGTTGCGGGGAGCGGTAGACGATCTCACCGGGCGTGCCGTCGGGCACGTCCTTGCCGTCCTCGTCGACGACCCGGGCGTCCACGAAGAGGACCGTACGGCCGCAGGAGTCCATCCGGCCCTTGTGCTCGTCCGGGGCGAGGACGGTGGCCAGCGGGCCGATCTCGCTCTGGCCGAAGCAGTTGTAGAAGCCGAGCTTCGGCAGGCGCTCACGCAGCCGTTCCAGGACCGGGACGGGCATGATCGACGCCCCGTAGTAGGCCTTGCGCAGACCGCCGAGGTCACGGGTGGCGAAGTCGGGGCGGTTGGCCAGGCCGATCCACACCGTCGGCGGCGCGAACAGGCTGTCCACGCGGCCCGACTCGATCAGGTCGAACAGCTCGTCGCCGTCGGGCGCGTCGAGGATGACGTTCGTCGCGCCGACCGCCAGGTAGGGCAGCAGGAACACGTGCATCTGCGCCGAGTGGTAGAGCGGCAGGGAGTGCACCGGGCGGTCGCCCGCGCTCAGGTCGAGGGCGGTGATCGCGCTCAGGTACTCGTGGACCAGCGCCCGGTGGGTCATCATCGCGCCCTTGGGCAGCGCCGTCGTCCCCGAGGTGTAGAGGAGCTGCACCAGGTCCTCGGCGCGCGGCTCGGGGCCGTCGTACGGGGCCGCCGCGGCCAGCCGGGCCAGCAGGGAGTCGTCGCTGTCGCGCAGCGGCAGGGTGCGTACGCCCGAGGGCAGGCGCGCGGCCAGGTCCGGGTCCGTGAGGACCAGCGCGCTGCCCGACTGGCCGACGATGTAGGCGAGGTCGTCGCCGGTCAGGTTCTGGTTGACCGGTACGTGCACCAGGCCCGCGCGGGCGCAGGCGAGGAAGGCGATCAGGTAGGCGTCGGAGTTGTGGCCGTAGGCGCCGACCCGGTCGCCCGGGGCGAGGCCCTGGTCGAGCAGGACGCTCGCCGCGCGGGAGACGGCCGTGTCGAGTTCTTCGTAGGTCCAGGTGCGGTCGCGGTAGCCCACCGCGACGCGCGCCGGGGTGCGGCGGGCGCTGCGCCGCAGCACCCCGTCGACCGTGCTCCCATGTCCAGGCGTCATGGGACCTGATCCTCGGTCGGCGGAAGAAGGAGGTCAAGCGCCCGGCCCCGGTCCGCTCCCGGACCCGCGGTCCGGGGCGGGAGCCGGGGCCGGTCACATCTTCTTCGCGTGCCCCTCCCAGTAGGGGTCCCGCAGCCGTCGTTTGTAGAGCTTGCCGTTGGGGTCGCGCGGCATCTCGGCGACGAAGTCGACGGTCTTCGGGCGTTTGTAGCCGGCGAGCCGCCCGGCGCAGTGGTCGAGGAGGGCGGCCGCGAGGTCGGGGCCGGCCTCGTGGCCCGGGGCCGGTTCGACGACTGCCTTGACCTCCTCGCCCCAGTCGTCGTGCGGGATGCCGAAGGCGGCGGCGTCGGCGACGGCGGGGTGCGCGAGGAGGGCGGACTCGATCTCGGCCGGGTAGATGTTGACCCCGCCCGAGATGATCATGTCGATCTTGCGGTCTCGGAGGAAGAGATAGCCGTCCTCGTCGAGGTAGCCGAGGTCGCCGACGGTGAAGAAGTCACCGATGCGGTTCTTGCGCGTCTTGGCCTCGTCCTTGTGGTACGCGAAGCCGCCGGTGTTCATCTTCAGGTAGACGGTGCCGAGTTCGCCGGGCGGCAGCCGGTTGCCGTCGTCGTCGAAGACCGCGAGTTCGCTGATCGGCCAGGCCTTGCCGACGGTCCCGGGCTTCTTCAGCCAGTCCTCGGCGGTGGCGAAGGCGCCGCCGCCCTCGCTGGCCGCGTAGTACTCCTCCACCGCGTGCCCCCACCAGTCGATCATCGCGCGCTTGACGTGGTCGGGGCAGGGCGCGGCGCCGTGGATGGCGTGCCGCATGGCGGAGACGTCGTACGACCTTCTGACCTGCTCGGGCAGGGCGAGCAGCCGGTGGAACTGGGTCGGGACCATGTGGGTGTGGGTGCACCGGTGGGTGTCGATGAGGCGGAGCATCTCCTCGGGCGTCCACTTGTCCATCAGCACCAGCCGGTGGCCGATGTGCAGGGAGGCGCCCGCGAACTGGAGGACGGCCGTGTGGTAGAGCGGTGAGCAGACGAGGTGGACGTTGCCGTCGTGCGGCCGGATGCCGAAGATGCCGAGGAAGCCGCCGAGGTAGGACTCCTCGGGGAGCTTGCCGGGCAGCGGGCGCCGGATGCCGCGGGGGCGTCCCGTGGTGCCCGAGGTGTAGTTCATGACCCAGCCGAGGGTGCGGTCCGTGGGCGCCGACTCCGGCTGTCCGTCGAGGAGTTCGGCGTACGGGCGGAAGCCCTCGACCGTGCCGAGGGCGTACCGGCCCGCGGCCGGCAGCCCGGCCTCGTCGGCGGCCTGCCGGGCGGGGCCGGCGAACCGTTCGCGGGTGATGAGGACCTTGGCGCCGGAGTCGGCGACGATCCAGGCGATCTCGGGTGCGACGAAGTGGTGGTTGACCGGGACGAGGTAGAACCCGGCCTGGGAGGCGGCCAGATAGGCCACGAAGAACTCGGCCGAATTGGGCAGGACGACCGCGAAGGAGTCGCCGCGTCCGAGTCCGGCGGCGCGCAGGCCGTGTACGAGCCGGTTGGCGGCGGCGTGCAGACGGCCGGCGGTCCACTGTTCGCCGTCGGGGGCGACGAGGACGGTGCGGTCGGGGTCGGCGGTGGCCTGGGCCCAGAATCCGACGGGAGGTGTGCTCATGTCCGGCCGCTCCTTCCGGCGATGCGGTCGATGCGGTCCACGGCCCGTTCGAAGCCGCGGGTGAGGTCGTCGAAGACGTCCTGGACGGCGCGTTCGCTGTTCATGCGGCCGACGATCTGGCCGACGGGCGTGCCGAGCAGCGGGTCGACCTCGTACTTCTGGATGCGGGAGACGGCCTCGGCGACGAGCAGCCCCTGGAGGGGCATGGGGAGGGTGCCGGGTCCGTCCGGGGCGTCCCAGGCGTCGGTCCATTCGGTACGCAACTGACGGGCCGGTTTCCCGGTCAGGGCCCGGGAGCGGACGGTGTCGCCGGAGCCGGCGGCCAGCAGTTTGCGGGTCAGGGCGGGCGAGGTGAGGTCGGCCTCGGTGGTGGTGAGCCACAGGGACCCCAGCCACACCCCCTGGGCGCCGAGCGCGAACGCGGCGGCGGCCTGCTCGCCGCTGCCGATGCCGCCGGCGGCCAGCACGGGCAGCGGGGCGACGGCCTCGACGACCTCGGGGGTCAGCACCATGGTGGCGATCTCCCCGGTGTGGCCGCCGGCCTCGTACCCCTGCGCGACGACGATGTCGATGCCCGCCTCCTGGTGCTTGCGGGCGTGCCGGGCGCTGCCGGCCAGCGCGGCGACGAGCACGTCCCGGTCGTGGGCGCGGGCCACGACGTCCGCGGGCGGTGAGCCCAGGGCGTTGGCGAGCAGCCGGATCGGGTAGTCGAAGGCGACGTCGAGCTGGGTGCGGGCGACCTGTTCCATCCAGCCGGTGATCCGCCAGCCGGAGGGCTCGCCCGGGGCCAGCTCGGGCACGCCGTACTTGGCGAGGGTGTCCGTGACGAACCGGCGGTGCCCCTCGGGGATCATCGCCTCGACGTCGGCCTCGGTCACGCCCTCGACCTTCTTGGCGGGCATGACCACGTCGAGGCCGTAGGGCCGGCCGCCGATGTGCGCCTCGATCCAGTCGAGGTCGCGCTTGAGGTCGTCCGGGGCGGTGTAACGGACCGCGCCGAGCACCCCGAAGCCGCCGGCCCTGCTGATGGCCGCGGCCACGGCGGGGAACGGCGTGAAGCCGAAGACGGCGTGCTCGACTCCCAGTTTCCTGCTCAGCTCCGTCTGCATGGGCGCAGGATGCCGCAGTCGCCCTGCCGACGGAAGACCTTTTCTGATGCTCCGTCAGTTCTCTATGGAGCCCTGCCGGATCCCTGCCTGATTTCCCGTCAGATCTCTCGGGCTTCTCGCCGGTCCGCTTCTCGGGCTTCTTGCCGCGCCGTTTCTCGGTCGTCCGGCCGCGCCGCTTCCCGGTCTTCCTGCCGGGCCGCGCGTACGACCGTGTGCAGATGGCCGTCGAGGGGGAAGGCGGGCGGAGCCGCGGGCAGCAGGGCGGTGAAGGCGAACCCGGCCTTCTCGGCGACGCGGCAGGAGGCGGTGTTGTCCTGCTGGTGGAGGAGTTCGAGCCGGGTCAGCCCGTCCTCGGCGAAGGCGGCGAACGCCCAGTCCACCAGTACGGCCAGGGCCCGGGGCGCCAGGCCCCGGCCCCGGGCGGAGGCCGCGGTCCAGTAGCCGACCTCGGCACCGGGCGCGCCGGCCACGGGCCGCTTGAGCACGACATGGCCCGCGGGCGCGCCTTCGGTGCCGTCCGGCCGGCGCTCGACGACGGCGAACGCGAGGCGCTCCCCCGTCACCCGTCCGCGTCCCTGCTCCCGCACCCAGCTCGCCGCGCCCTCCTCGTCGTCCACCGCGCCGGTGGTCCAGCGGCGCAGTGCCGCGTCCCGGTACGTCTCGACCAGGGCGGGCGCGTCGGCGGCGGTCCAGGGGCGCAGCAGGAGCGCGGGAGCCGTCGCGTCGGCGGCCGCCTCCAGTCGTAAGGCTGTCAGGTCCATCCGCCGACCCTAATGTCTGCCGTCGAGGCGGTCAGTCGGTCCCCTCCTCCAGCACGGCCATCGCCGCGTTGTGGCCGGGCACCCCGCTCACTCCGCCGCCGCGCACCGCGCCGGCCCCGCAGAGCAGCACGTTGGCGTGCCGGGTCGCCACACCCCAGCGGCCGGTGCCCTCGTCGGCGTACGGCCAGGACAGGTCGCGGTGGAAGATGTTGCCCCCGGGCAGCCGCAGGTCGCGCTCCAGGTCCAACGGGGTCTTCGCCTCCAGGCACGGGCGTCCGTCGGCGTCGACGGCGAGGCAGTCGGTGAGCGGTTCGTCCAGGTGCGCGTCGAGCTGGGCCAGTGTCGACCTCAGCAGCTCCGCCCGTACGGCGTCGTTGTCCTGTTGGAACAGGCGGGCCGGGGTGTGGAGGCCGAAGAGGGTGAGGGTCTGGTAGCCCTGCCGGACCAGGTCCGGGCCGAGGATCGTCGGGTCGGTGAGGGAGTGGCAGTAGATCTCGGAGGGCGGGACGGTGGGCAGTTCGCCCGCGGCGGCCTGGGCGTGCGCGGCGGCCAGTTGCTCGTAGCCCTCGGCGATGTGGAAGGTGCCGGCGAACGCCTCGCGCGGGTCGACGGACCTGTCCCGCAGTCTCGGCAGCCGCTTGAGCAGCATGTTCACCTTGAGCTGGGCGCCCTCGGCGGGGGTCGGCGGGGTGTCGCCGGTGAGGGCCGCGAGGGCCTGCGGGGATGCGTTGACCAGGACGTGCCGGGCCTCGGCTACCCCCTCGCCGTCCGCCGTGCGGTAGGTGACCTGGGCCGTCCGGCCGTCCGTGGCGATGCGCAGCGCCTCGTGCCCGGTCGCGAGGACGGCGCCGGCCTGGCGGGCGGCCGCGGCCAGCGCGTCGGTCAGGGCGCCCATGCCGCCGACGGGTACGTCCCAGGCTCCGGTGCCGCCGCCGATCACGTGGTAGAGGAAGCAGCGGTTCTGCTTCAGCGAGGGGTCGTGGGCGTCGGCGAAGGTGCCGATGAGCGCGTCGGTCAGGACGACCCCGCGGACCAGGTCGTCGGCGAAGTGCTTCTCGACGGCGACCCCGATGGGCTCCTCGAACAGCATCCGCCAGGCGTCCTCGTCGTCGACCCGGCGGCGCAGTTCCTCGCGGGTGGGCAGCGGGCCGGTCAGGGTCGGGAAGACCCGCTCGGCGACGCGGCCCGTCATGGCGTAGAAGCGCCGCCAGGCCTCGTACTCGCGCGGGCCGCCGGTCAGCCGGGCGAAGGCCTCGCGGTTGCGCCGTTCGCCGCCGCCGACGAGCAGCCCGGTGGGCCGTCCGTCGCGTTCGACGGGGGTGTACGAGGAGATGGTCCGCCCGCGCACCCGGAAGTCCAGGCCCAGATCGCGCACGATCTTCTTCGGCAGCAGGCTGACCAGATAGGAGTAGCGCGAGAGCCGGGCGTCGACGCCGGTGAACGGGCGGGTGGAGACGGCGGCGCCGCCGGTGCGCTCCAGTCGCTCCAGCACCAGCACGGAGCGTCCGGCCCGGGCCAGGTAGGCGGCGGCGACCAGGCCGTTGTGTCCTCCGCCGACGATCACGGCGTCGTAACCGCGCCGTCCGCTGTGATGTCCCTCGAGAGCAGGCATGATCCCAGGAAACACGAGGTGATCCCGGTCGGCCAGAGGGCGGACGCCGGGGTCAGCGGCCGTCCGAGGCCTGCCGCTGACGCAGCACCGCGACCCTCCGGTACAGCTCCACCGCCTCCGCGGAGCGTCCGAGCTGCTCCAGGCAGTGGGCCTCGTCGTTGCGGCTGGCGAGGGTGTCGGGGTGGTCCGCGCCGAGGACGCGCTCGCGGGCCGACGCCACCTGCCGGTACTCGGCCAGCGCGTCCGGCCAGCGGCCGAGCCAGCCCAGGCCCACGGCGACCTCGCGCCGGCTGACCAGGGTGTCGGGGTGGTCCGGGCCCAGCGCGCGCTCGCGGATCGCGCACACGTCCCGGGCCTCGGCGAGGGCCTCCTCCCAGCGGCCGAGGCGGCCCAGGTTGACGCCGAGGCCGTGGCGGGCGCGGAGGGTCTCGGCGTGGGCGGGGCCGTGCGCCCGGGCGCGGGCCTCGGCGAGTTCGCGGTAGAGGACGAGCGCCTCCGCGCTGCGGCCCAGCCGGCCGAGGCTGATGCCGATCTCGTGCCGGGCTGCGAGGGTGTCGGCGTGGTCGGGGCCGAGCACCCGGGCACGGGCCTCGGCGATCTCGCGGTACTGCTGGAGCGCCTCCGGCCAGCGGCCGAGCTGACCGAGCGCGTAGGCGACCTCGTAACGGGTCACCAGGGTGTCCGGGTGGTCGGGGCCGAGCACCCGGGCACGGGCGGCGGCGACCTCGTGGGCCATGCGGTAGGAGTCCTGCGGACGGCCGAGCCGGCTGAGGTTGAAGGCGAGGTTGTGGCGGCAGCGCAGGGTGTCGGGGTGGTCCGGGCCCATGGTCCGCTCCCGGGCGGCGAGCACCGCGCGGTAGACCTGGTGCGCGTCGAAGTGACGGCCCAGTTGTCCGAGGACGTAGGCCATCTCCTGGCGCACGGCGAGCGAGTCGGGATGGTCGGCGCCCAGCGCCCGGGTGCGGGCCGCGGCGACCTGCTTGTACTCGCGCAGCGCGTCGGCGGCGCGGCCGGTGCGGCTGAGGGTGAAGGCGAGCTCGTAGCGGCTGGCGAGGGTGTCGGGGTGGTCGGGGCCGAGGAGCCGTTCTCGTTCGGCGGCGACCGCGCGGTGCACCTCGCCCGCCTCGGTCCAGCGGCCGAGGCGGCCCAGGCCGAGCCCGGTGCCGTGGCGCCCGGCGAGGGCGGTGAGGGTCTCGCGGTCCGCGGCGGGCGCCGCGTCGGGCCGGGGCTGGGCGGGCGAGGGCTGCACGGACCGGGGCAGGACGGGTTGGGGCAGGACGGGTTGGGGCTGCGCGGGCCGGGACGGGGCGGGTTGTCGGGACTGGGCGGGTCGGCCGGTGACCGGGCGCGCGATCCACTCGCCGGTGAGCGCGGCCCCGGCGTCGGGGAGTACGGGACGCGGCCCGGCCGCGGTCGCCTTGTGGCCGGTGGTCATGCCCCGGGTCCAGGACGGCAGGCGCGGCTCGCGGGCGGCCGGCTCGGGCGTCCGCAGCGGCGGACGGGGGGTCACCACGGTCGGCACGTACACCGCCGGGGTGCGGCCCGCGGCGATCCGGCGGCCCACTTCGAGGGCGTCGCCGGGGCGTTGTCCGGGTTCCTTGGCGAGCAGGTCGAGGATGATCCGCTCCAGGTAGCCGGGCAGTTCGGCGCGGTGCTCGCGCGGCGGGCGGGGCGGGGTGTCGCGGTGGCCGATGAGGACCGCCCAGGCGTCGTCGAGGTCGAACGGCGGCGCCCCGGTGGCGATCTCGTACAGCACGCAGCCGAGCGAGTACAGGTCGCTGCGCCGGTCGACCTCGTCGCCGCCGATCTGCTCGGGCGACATGTAGTGCGGGGTGCCCATGGCGATGCCGGTGCCGGTCAGCCGGGAGGTGAAGCCGATGTCGTGGCCCAGCCGCGCGATGCCGAAGTCGCAGATCTTCACGGTGCCGTCGGTGAGCCGGACGATGTTGGCGGGCTTCAGGTCGCGGTGCACGATGCCCTGGCGGTGTGTGTAGGCGAGCGCGGCGGCCACCTGGTCGGCTATCTCCACGACGTCCGCGACCGGCAGCGGCCGGTGGCCGTCGTCCTCCAGCAGCCGGCCCAGGTCGCGCCCCTCCAGGAGCTCCATGACCAGGAAGAGGACGCCGTCGGACTCGCCGAAGTCGTGGACGACGGTCACCCCGCGGTGCTGGAGGCCCGCGGCCACCCGGGCCTCGCGCCGGAACCGCTCGCGCAGCACCCGGGTGAAGGTCGCGTCGTGCGCCGGACCGCGCGGCTTGAGGCACTTCACGGCGACGTGCCGGTCGAGCGACTCGTCGCGCGCACGCCACACCTCGCCCATGCCGCCGCGCCCGATCACGTCGAGCAGTCGGTACCGGCCCTGGATCAGTCTGGTCTCCGCCATCGCGTACGGTCGCCCCCGTTCGCCCCGTCCTCCCCTGGCTCGTCCAGTATGGCGGCCTATCGTCCGACTTTGTACGGTGCCGGGCGCGCGGCGGGGCCGAGGCGGGCCATGGCGCGCAGGACGTGTTGGGGCGGGAGTTGCCAGCGCAGACGTGCGGGAACACAGCGCAGGAGGGTGCCGGTGGCACGCAGCCGGCGGGTGACGGTGGCGGGCCGCGGGACCGGTCTGCCGTACAGCGTGTGGGCGTACGGCGGCAGGGAGGCGTACGCCAGGTCCGCCACGCGCCGCCACAGCACCTCGCGCGCCGGGACGAGGAGGGGGTGCGTCGGCGGGCGCAGCAGGAAGTCGTCCACGGTGCGCGCCTCGGGCCCGGCGGCGAGCTCGGGCCGCACCCGCGCGAAGTACGCGGCCAGCTCGGCCCGGTCGGCGGGTACGGCGTCGGGGTCCAGGCCCACCAGGCGGGCGCCGACGCGGTGTTCGCCGATGTAGCGGTCGGCCTGGGCGTCGGTGAGCGGGAAGCCGGAGCGGCGCAGGACGTGGAGATAGGAGTCGATCTCGGCGCAGTGCACCCACAGCAGCAGCGCGGGCTCGTCGACCCCGTACCGCTCGCCGGTCTCCGGGTCGGTCGCCGTCAGCCTGGCGTGGATCTTCCGGACCCGGGCGCCGGCCTTCTCGGCGGCCTCGGTGGTGCCGTACGTCGTGATGCCGACGAAGTCGGCGGTACGCATCAGCCGGCCCCAGGCGTCCTGCCGGCCACTCTTTTCACGATCGAACACAGTGGAGTTCTGCATGACCCCGCGCACCGCGCGCGGATGCAGTGCCTGGAGGTAGAGCGCGCGGACGCCGGCCACCCACATCATGGGGTCGCCGTGCATCTGCCAGGTCACGGACGCGGGGCCGAAGAGCCCGGGGTCGGGTGTGCCTCGGGACGCCATGCCCGAAGTGTGCCCCGCGCGGTCGCCGGACACCAGCCGGCCGGCCGGACGCGTCCTTCCCCGGCCCGGACCCGGCTGGCGAGGAGTGCGGCACGCGCTGGGCGTCGTCCTCGGCCCGACCGCGTGCGCGGTGGACGTCACTCGACTACGCCGAAGCCCTGCGCTTCGGCTTTCGTGAGTTGTTTTCCGACGGCTCCCTGGGCCACTCAGGAGTCGACCGGGTCCGGCGCACGCGTTCTCGGCGATCTCTCAGGCAGAGAACGAGAGATGACGCCGCCTCAGATGGTCGGGGTGTCGTCGACGACCGGCTTGTGAATCTCGACGACCGGCTTCCATCCCGCGGAGAACTCGATGAAGTCCGCACGGGTGGGGTAGGTGTCGATCGCGCGACGGTCACGCTTGGGACTTTCGCCCGCCTTGCGCCCCCGGGGAATCTGCTCCTCGAAGATGTCGACCTTGACGTCGGGAACCTCCTTGAGGCCCTGGCGCCAGATCTGCACGATGTCGGCGCCGAACGCCTGCCGGGCCGCAGCGTAAAGGGCCGTGAGGGCCCCCTTGTCCCCACCGGGGACGAAAAGCGCCAGGTCCAGCACGACACCGGCGGACTGGAGAACCTCGATGGTCACCGAGCCGTTCTCGTCGGCCAAGTAGATTCCGGCTTCGTTCTCGTCGTCGGGAAGGCAGGAGACCTCTTCCTGGAATACGGTTCTCGCCGTGATCGAGCCGCCCTCGAAATCCTCACCGGACTTGGTCAGAAAAGCGGGGACATAGCAGCCGGGAAGCTTGAGTTCTGCCGTGTCGGCGGAAATGAAGAGCCTGTCCTTCACGCCGAGCTTCGTCACCTCTTCCAGCGAGAGGCGGCGAGCGGCGATCTTCTCCGTGTTCACGATTTCCCTTTCAGGTTGCACTGTCCCTCCGAACAAGGACGCTACCACGAAACCCCGAGGTCAACTGCCCAGTAATCTTTGGGCAAATGGCCTCCGACGACCTGCACGGGAGGATACCGAGGCGAGTGCCGCTCGGTCGGGAACACGCATCCGCCGGACAGTGTCCCTCGCCATGGTGTTGGGGATCAACTGACGGTTGCATTTCGGTGCGTCGGGCGGCGCGGAGGAGTCAAAAAGGGTTTACGGCAGATATCGCCCATATCCCCTTCGGGGAGGCGGCGGTGAGGTGAGGCGATCCGTGGATCCCGTGCTGAGCTGCGGGGTTGCCGGGTTCGATGAGAACGTTCGGCCCGGGGTTCTCGGTGCATCCGGTTTCCGCGGAAGCCACGGCGGGTCCGTGCTCACCAGGGGACGACGCCGTCGTCCTCGAAGAACGAACCGGTCGGGCCGCCGTCGGGCAGGGTGGCGAGCCGGATCGCCGTGGCCGCGCCCTGTTCAGGGGTACGGGGCCCTTGGAAGCCCGTGAAGTCGGTCGCGACCAGGCCCGGGCAGGCGGCGTTGATCAGGATGTCCGTACCGGCGAACTGCCGGGCGTACTGCACGGTGAGGGCGTTGAGGAACGACTTCGACGGCGCGTAGGCCGCCATGATCGGGCCGATCTCGATGTCCGGGTCCGATTGCCGGGTCAGGGAACCGACGCTGCTGGAGACATTGACGATGCGCGGCGAGGCCGAGCGCCGCAGCAGTGGCAGCATCGCGTTGGTGACCCGGACGACACCCATGACGTTGGTGTCGACGACCGCGCGGAGCACCTCCAGGTCGAGCGCGGTCGGGTCCTGCACCCACCCCGGGTCCATCTCGCCCGAGACGCCGGCGTTGTTGACCAGGGCGTCCAGGCGCCCGGCCAGCCGTTCGACCAGTTCCGCGGCATCGGTGACGCTCCGGTCGTCGGTCACGTCCAGCGGTACCCCGAACGCGTCCACGCCGGCGGCGCGCAGCTTCCCGACGGCGGTCTCGCGTCGGGCGGCGTCGCGGGCTCCCACGCCCACGCGGTACCCGAGGCCGCCCAGCCCGGCCGCGATCTCGTACCCGATGCCCTTGTTCGCGCCGGTCACCAGCGCGATCATCGTTTCGCTCATGCTGACGATGTTGGCTCGCGCACGAGTGGCGCGGCCAACACCGATACGGTGTCCTGTCATACCTGCCGGGTATCACCGCGTATGCTGCGGCCGTGGACGCCCTGGAGACCCGCGAGTTGAGGTACTTCGTGGCCGTCGCCGAGGAACTGCACTTCGGGCGCGCCGCCGAGCGCCTCGGCATGGCCCAGCCGCCGCTGTCGCGGGCGATCCAGCAGCTCGAACGGCGCCTCGGGGTCTGCCTGTTGCAGCGCAACCGCCGTGGTGTCCGCCTGACCGGTGCCGGAGAGGTGCTGCTGCACGAGGGCCGGGCGGCCCTCGACGCGACCGCTGCCGCCGCTCGCCGCACCCGGCGCGCCGGCGGTGCCGACAGTCCTGGCGGCTCCCGCGGTCGGCTGGTCCTCGCGGTGAAGGCCGCCGCGTCGCACGAACTGCTGCGGAAGCTTCTCGACGCCTACGCGGCCGAGCCCGGCGGTGCCGAGATCGAGGTGCTGCCGTGCGGCATCTGCGAGCAGGAGGAGCTGCTGCGCGACGGACGCGCCGATGTCGCGCTCATGCACACGCCGTGGAACTCCCTCGCGGGGTTCGACAGCGAGGCGCTGACGACCGAGGGGCAGGTCGCCGTCCTGCCCGCCGGGCACCCGCTCGCCGCCCGCGAGACCTTGTCCCTGGCCGATGTCGGGGACGTCCCCGATCTGCCGCTCGCCCGCTGGCCCAGCCACGGCACCTACGCACCCGGCCCGGGCCCCGAGATCCACGACCAGACGCAACTGGCCCAGTTGATCGCCCTCGGACGCACCGTGGCGGTCGTCCCCGACTCCGCCCGCTCCTGGCTGTGGGCCGAGCACACGGCCGTGCCCTTGACCGACGCGCCTCCCGTCGTGACCCACATCGTCTGGCCCGCGCACAGCCGCTCCGTCGCCCTGGCCGGCCTGGTCCGCACGGCCGCACGGCTGTGACCAGGTCCTGCCGGTCTTCGCCGCACGCGTGTGACCAGGCTCGGTGGTTGACACCGGGACAACGTTCGTGACCTGCACCTGTGCCAAGTAGCTCCAGCAGCTGGAGACACGAAATCAGCAAGACGGTTGGCACTTTGCCACACCGCAGGTCACAACGCCTGTCGCCATGACCGGACACCGTGGCGAGGGCAGATCCTCGGTGCGCGGGCGCGGCGGGACGGGACAAGTGGCCGGTTCGTCCTGCCCTGCGCCGGAGAAAAGCGGTGGGAGGTGCCCCTTCCTCGGGGACGGCTCAGTGGCTCGTGGGACGCGGGCGTCCGAGTGCGAACCGGCTCGGTCCGGGCTCTCCGCGTACCAGCGCGGCCGCCAGCTCGCCGATGACCGACGCGAACTTGAAGCCGTGCCCGGAGAACCCTCCGAGCACGGTGACCGGGCCCTGCCGGTCGATGACGAAGTCATGGTCGGGGGTGGTGGTGTACAAGCAGGTCACGGCCTCGGGCGCGGTGTGGTCCACGCCGGGGAGCCAGCGCTCGGCGTACGCCGCCAGCTCTCGCAGGATCGCGGCGTCCGGGGTGCGGTCGCGCCGGTCGGGGTCGACGACCGGGCCGACGCCGTGGAAGCCCGCCTTGACGCCGTCGGTGCTGCCGAGTCCGTACACCCCGTCCGCGGTGAGGCCGTCCATGGGCAGCGCGGCGCCCGGGTGGTGAATGTAGCTGGGCCAGGTGAGCGCGTCCTTGGCGGGGAAGTGCGCGGGCTGTTCCTGGGTGACACGCAGCACCGGCACGCCGCCGACCAGCGGAGCGGTACCGCCGCCCAGCATTCCGGGCGCCCAGCCGCCGACCGCGACCACGACGGCATCGGCGCGCAGTTCCTCCTCCGTGTCCGTGACCACCCGGACCCCGGCGTCGCCGTGCACCGACAGCCCGGTCACCCGGACGCCGTGCCGGACCTCGGCTCCGTGCGCCCGCGCCGCCTGCTGGAAGGCGGTGACCGCCTCGTCGGCGTGCAGGCGTCCGGCCTCCGGGTGGAAGACCGCACCGGTGTCGGCGCGCAGCCCCGGCCAGCGCTCGGCGACCTCCTCCGGGGCCAGCCGCTCGGCGGGGCGTCCGGCGGCGGTCAGCGTCTCGTACAGTGCCTCGGTCGTGGCGGCCGGGCCGTGGTCGACGGCTCCGGTGAGGGTGAGCACCTGCCGTCCCGTCTCCTGCTCCAGCCGCCGCCACAGCGGCAGCGACCGCACGGCGAGACCGACGTAGAAGGGGTCCGCGTAGGCCAGCCGGAAGATCCGCGAGGTGCCGTGCGAGCTGCCCCGGTCGTGGCCGGGCGGGAAGCGCTCCAGCAGGGTGACGCGGTCACCCCGGGCAGCAAGCCGCCACGCGGCGGACGAGCCCATGACCCCGCCACCGATGACGACGACTCGACGAGAAGACACGATGCTCGATCCTTTGGTGAACGATCCGGACCGACCGGGCAACCGGCCGCCCCGAGGTCTTCCGGTGTGACCTGCAACGTTCTATCAGCCGTCGGCCCGGAGCGAACCGGCCGGGTCGCCGCCGTCGGCCCCCTGTGCCCGCCGGCACGTACGACCGCGCTCCAACTCTCCTCGCCCCAGGCCGGTTTGCGAGCGAACCACGGCCGTTCGGACCGCAAGGCCCATACGTTGCGGTCAGGGGCTGATGTCACGGTCGGCTCGATGCACCGCTTCGCCCCAGTCAGGAAGCTTCGTCACAGACTGTGACCGGGCTCGCCAAGGGGGCGGTCGCCGAACTCCTCGCACGACACAAGAGGCCGACCCTGCAGCCAAAAGCCTCGGGGCACCTGGCTCCCGCCCAGGGGGCCGGCCGTCCCGCGCGGGGAGCGGAAACCAGCACCAGGCGAAATCAACGCCGGCAAGACGGGTCGGACGGGCGCACCGAGCTCCGCCGGGGGAGAACCAGGGCATGCCGAGAGCAGGCCCGGATCCCCGCCGATGCCAAGGGCGCCGCAAGCTCACCCGCCGCTACCTTCGACTTTCAGCAGCATCTGGCACGCACGATTCGATGAGGCTGCTCAACCTTCAGCGAGACGGAACACCACCCCTGGAAACCAGGGCGTGTCCGACGGGTCCAGTCGGATGCCGTGGCGAGTGCTGTCCCGCAACGACTGAGCCCGATCGGCCACCACACCCGTTTCCCGGCTTCGCACTGGTGTTCTCGCTATGGCTTGGTCTGCATGCTGCCCCGACCCAAGGAGATCAGCGGGTGTCTGATCAGGACTTCTACACTCACGTCGCCACTGACTGCGACGTCCTCGGGTTCTGAATCGGATCCGGGCCCGGCGCATGGGAAGCCACGGCGGGGCCGGACTACCTCGACGATCCAGGTAAGGAGCCGCTGCGCCGGGACTACGGGCTGGTGGAACTCTCCTTCTCGGACGCCGATGGGCTCATGCCCTGATTCGGGATCAGTGCGCAGGTCTACCGGTTGGTCCACTGCCACCGTGTGCCGCCGTCCCTGGTTCGCGAGTACCGGGGTTCACGCTCCGGGCCCAACCTGAGGAGTTGCGGTCCGTGATCTTTTCTTGTGGCGCAAGGTCGAACGCAACGACCTCTCGGGGACGTCCACCGCTTCGCGTGCCCGAGTCCGGCGCTCGCATCTGCGTCATCGACGACCCCGACCCCTTCGGGGAGGGCGATCACGATGTCGACGAGAGCGTGATCGGCGGCGGCTTCAGGGAAGTCGCCGCCGGTCGGGCCCGTCAGCGCATGTCTGTGAGGAGGGTGTTGAGTTCGGCCTCCTGCTGTGCCGGCGGCATCGGCGGGTTCGAGTGGTCGATGCCGAAGGTCTTCAGGA